>JBGPFV010000062.1:0-9850 GCA_041483535.1 Terriglobia bacterium
CGAAAAACCTTCGGCCGTCTGCTGAATATCCAAACCGATTTTCGCCGGAGCCTCGTGCATAGCCGTGCGCACCCGCCAGCGTGCGTAGAAATACATCCCCGCAACCGTGGCAATCATTAAAATCGCGCCCCAAGCGAACCACTGGCGCAGCCGTGAAACCGGAAGGGCCATCGCAGGTTAGTGTAACTCTTCGGGCTTTGACTTTGTTTTGCAGGGGTGCGGCTTCAGCCGCGCCGCAAGTGCCGCAAAATCAATGGCAACTCTAGCCGCTGCGGGTGCGGATCGATTAGGATTCATGCGCCTGAACCGTCGATTTGCACAGTCGGAGTCCCCTCGCCCAGGCAACAAAAGCAGAATTCTTCCGGGGCGAAACCGCGAAAAATAGCATGGATGCTGGCGATTTACCAGTCGCCCGCCGCCAGTTGCACAATTTCCGTGTCACCCGCCTGTGTACGACCTGCACTCCATTGACGAATAAGAAGTTACAGATGCATGAATTCTGTTGACGTAAAAATTGAAAGTGCTAAAACCATAATCGTTCTTTGACACGTTCTGAAGTTTTCCCGGTTGGTGCGGCGTCCGGGGCTCGAGCGAAGTCACTCAGACAACCGCGAGGTGAGTTTGGGAGGGCAAGCAAGGGTCTATAGCTAAGCGCTGGTTGAGGAGAACAGGAGCCACTGTTAAAGGCAAGATAGAGTCCCGAGGCGTTGGACTGATTTATCCGGTTGGCGGTGAGCCCGGAGCCCGAGCAAGATCGGCTTACAATGAACCCGCAAGGGAGTTGTAGGAATAAGGTCAGCAAGGGTCTAAACGCGAGCTACTGGCCGAGAGGAATGAGTTCAACATCACCTCGGGACTCTTATTTTTTGTGATTGTGGAGCGACGGGCGTCCCCGCCCGTCAAGCCGAGCAAAGCTCAGCCGCCGCGAAGTTAGCATCACCCCACCGCCAGCACCCAATCCTGAAAGCTCTTCCCGAACGCTTCCGCCGAAGCAATGCACTCCGCTCTTTCAGGGATCGGACGAGTAACGCGCTCCGGATACGCATCGTAAGTGCGCCCATCCAGCACCCTGCCGTTCTTAGCTTTTCGCCCCACCGCCCCATTGCTTAAAAAAGAAAGGCACGCCTTGAACCCCACGAACCGCTGAACACACCCGGCCCTGCCGCCCCCACGCAACGCGGGTGGCGTGCGATACTGAAATTCATGGCGCTGCCCGATTTTACGCCCCGCGTGGGGAATGATCCCAAATCGGTGGTGATTCACTTGACGACCGGGACGGGTATGGAGATTGAGTGGAAAGATGGACACCGCTCTGTCTATACGTTTGCGTTCTTGCGGGATGCTTGTCCGTGCGCGCTGTGCGAGGAGGAGCGGACGAAGGCCGGCCGCAAGGCGGGCGCGGCGGCGAAACTGGCGCCCGGAGCTTTGCCGATGTTCAAGCCCGCGATGAAAGCGCTGTCGGCAGAGGCGGTGGGCAAGTACGCGCTGAAGTTCTCGTGGAACGATAAACACGATTTGGGAATCTATTCGTGGTTCTATCTGCGGGAAGTTTGTCCTTGCGGCGAGTGCGCCGCTCGGAAGTGAGAGCGGTCGCTGTAACCGATCCGTTACCACCCTGCGTGCGCACCAGTGCACGGGTTTGACTTTGTATCGGCGTGCCCGGTAGATTGGCTGGGCTGCGGTTTTTGTTCTTTCTCAAAATTAGGTTCGCGCATGATCGTAGGCCAGCCCCACGCTGGCCTATGGGAAGCGGGTGCAAATCCCGCGCTGCCGCGCAACTGTAAGCGAGGAAATCGCGACTGGCCACTGGGGGCAACCGTAAAAGGACAACCTGGGAAGGCCCGTTGTAGCAGGCGGATGTTGGTCCAAAGCTCATTCGAGCCGAAGCTCACATCCTGACTCGCAAGCCAGGAGACCGGCGTGAACCATCCCCACCCACCCTTTCGCGTGATAAAGGAGACGTGCATGCGCTGTTCTCGGGTTTTCGCCAGTATCTTTTTTCTGCTCGCTACCTTTTCGTCAATCGTCTTTCTGTCAACCAACGCTTCCGCCGAAATCAAACTCAGAGTTGTCGACCCTCAAGACGCCGCCGTCGCCGGCGCCGAGGTGCAATTGCTAAAACTGGGGAAGCTCGTGGCCGTCGAAAGCACATCCGCCGAAGGCCTTGTGATTTTTCGCGAGATGGTATCAAGCTCTTATCGTGTAAACGTGTTGGCTCCAGGCTTCGCCGCAGCAACGGTGGATCTTTCCCCCACTGCTAATCCCGAAGTTGTCACCATCAAGCTCCGCCTGGCGACGGCAGCGGAAACTGTGGTGGTAACCGCGACGCGCACGCCCACGCCCGAGCAGGAAACGGCCAGCAGTATCTCGCTGTTGAGTGGCGCTGCCATCGAGACCATGCAGCCTACTTCAGGCGGCGACGCTCTGCGCTTCGTCCCGGGAGCTGTCGTCAATGTCGCCGGCCAGCGTGGCGGACTCGGATCGCTGTTCGTGCGCGGCGGAGACTCCCGCTATAACAAAGTGCTGATCGACGGTGTCCCCGTCACCGATCCGGGTGGCACATTCAATGCTGCGACCGTGCCCCTGGCGGAGACGGACCGCATCGAGTTTTTGCGGGGCGCGCAGAGCACACTCTACGGGTCCGACGCGATGACCAGCGTGGTGCAGATCTTCACCCGCAACGGAACCACGGAGACCCCGGAACTGCGCTTCGGCGCCGATGGCGGCACTTTCGGAACCGCGCATGGATTTGCTTCGCTGGCGGGAGCGCGATCGCGCTTCGACTACAACGCGTTTGCCGACCAGTTCCAGACCAACGGACAAGGACCGAACGCGAATTACACCAATGCCCTGCAGGGCGGTAATGTCGGCGTGCAATTGAACCAGCGCGTGCTGTTCCGGCTGCGGGCGCGCCATTCGAACAGCCGCACTGGAGTTCCGGGGGAATGGGACTTCAACGGGCAGCGTCTATTGGCGCCGGACATGGACCAGCGTGCGCGCGCCAACGATTTTCTGGCTGGAGGAGAATTGCTGATCTCAGTTCCTGCCCGGTGGCAGCACCGTCTAACTGGTTACGAATACAACAGTCGCCGGCTGAATCAGGACACGATCTCAGATCGCAGCTGTGACGCTCCGCCATTCGATTGTCCATTCCTGGCCACGGCGCATCTCAATCGCGCCGGATTCCTTTACCAGGGCGACTACATCCCGCGGAGTTGGACACAGACTACCTTCGGATACGAGTTTGCGGATGAGAATGGCAGGTTTTTCACGTTTTCTGGGCCGCCCTTCCCTTTCACTCAGCACATCACGGGCCTGCGGCTGGACCACGCGGCGTTCGTGCAGCAGCGTGTGACGTGGAAGCGACTCTCGGCGATTGCGGGTGTGCGGTACGTCCATAGCGATACGTCCAGCACAGCCACACCGACCGTTGGGATCACAAGCAAGGCGGTGCCGCGCGTGGCGCTCACACTGCTGGCAGTAAAGGGTGGCGAGATTTTATCGGGAACGCGGCTCCGCTTTTCGTATGCAACCGGCATCAAGGACGCGCGCTTTGAAGAATTGTTTGTTTCCGACCCTCCATCTGTCTTGGCGAATTCCAATCTAAAGCCGGAGAGGAACCGGGCATTTGAAGCGGGATTCGAGCAAGGGCTTTTCGGTGGCAAGTACCAACTGTCGGGCGTTTATTTCAACAACCTATTCCGCGACCAGATCGATTTCGCGATCATCGATCCGAACACATTTGCAGGACAGTACCAGAACATCGACAAGTCCATGGCTCATGGTGCGGAAGCGCAGTTTACGGGCAAGCTGAGTTCACGCATCTCTCTGACCAGTGCGTACGCGTATACCTCATCACAAATTCTCCTGCAGCCGTTCGCGTTTGATTCGCTGCATCAGCCGGGGCAACCGCTGTTGCGTCGTCCCAAGCATTCGGGAAACGTACTGCTGACTTATCTCGGATCAAGCTGGGGAGCGAACTTGGGTGGAAGCTTTGTGGGCAGGCGAGCCGATTCTGATTTTTTCGGATTGATGGTTGGCGGCCAGCCTATCACCCACGCCGCCGGCTACGCGCGCGTCGACCTTGGCGGCTGGTACGCGATCAATTCGCGAATTACGGCATACGCCAATGTCGAGAACGCGCTTAACGATCATTACAACGAAGTGGTGGGATATCCGGCGCTGACGGCCAACTTCCGCGCGGGCGTGAGGTTCCGCATCGGAGGAGAGTAAACAGGCTGTGGGAAAAGTCGGGTCTTGATTTAACAGCCCGTGGTGAAAGTCCAATCGCTGGCCGGCACGCCTGAAGGCGTGGCCTGATACGAAGCGGACCTTCCGTACAGGCACACTAATGTTGATCCACGTTTGCGTCGATAGATACCCCAGAGGGCTGGGCCTCGTCCGGCCCCCGTCCCTCATGCCTAAGATTCTGATCGCCGACGACTCGCGCTTCCAAAGACAGTTGCTCGCCTCCTTCTTCAGTCCGAGCGAATTTGAGCCAGTCTTTGCCGTCGACGCGCTCCAGGCCTGGATGGCCGCCCTGCGTTCCGCTCCGCAGTTGATTCTGCTCGATATCAACATGCCCGGAGGCACCGGGATCGAGGTGCTGAAGCGCCTGAGGATGTCCACCAAGACGCAGCACATTCCCGTGATCGTGGTGAGCAGCGAAGAGAGTCCCGCGACCGAATCGATGGCGCGAAATCTCGGCGCGGTTGCCTTTCTGCACAAACCGGTGGAACAGGAACAAGTTTGCGCTGCCGTGAATCTCGCCCTGCACCCCACCCGACCTACCGGCTAGCGCCGGCTACCGGCCGTTTCTCGGGGTTCGGTTTCCGAGCGGAGGTCGTCGCCCTCTACCGACATTTTCGCCTGCCCCGGTTTGACTCCTCCGTTATAGCGGTCGCGCACCGCCACCAGCTTTTCCACTTCCTTTTCCCCGAGCGGTTGCTCGTGACCCAGCAGGTGCGTCACCAGCGCGATCTTGGCGAAGTGCTCCACCGTTTCCATCTTCATGTACGCATTTTCGAGCGAGGAGCCAAACGTCACCACCCCGTGATTCGCCATCAGAATCGCGTCATGGTGCGGAATCAGGGGCTCGAGAGCGTCGGTCAGTTCGGGCGTGCCGGGGGTGCCGTAGCGGGCGAGCGGAATCGAGCCCAGGCCAACCACCACTTCGCACACCAGCGGCCGGTTCAGACCGTAACCGGAGGCGGCAAATCCAGTCGCGGTCGGCGGGTGCGCGTGGACGATGCCCTGCACGTCGGGCCGCAGTCGATAAATCAGCAAGTGCATGCCGATCTCGCTCGAAACTCTGCGCTTCCCGGCCAGCCGTTTTCCCGCCATGTCCACAATCACCATGTCGGAAGTCCGCATCCTGCCCTTGCTGATACAGGTGGGAGTCACCAACAAGCGCTTTTCGTCGAGACGCACCGACAAGTTCCCGTCGGTGGCGGCGACGAAGCCGTTTTCGTGCAGCATGCGGCCGTACTGCACAATCGCAAGTCGATGCTGGCGGTCATTAGCCATGGAACACAATTTGAAACCCTGCGCCGTCATGGTACCGCACGTCGCGGAATCCTTACAACCTTTCGCTGATCAAAATGTGTAAAAGGTGGTGGAGAGCCTGGCGTCCCCGCCCGGCCGCTGAACCTCTGGACGGGGCGAGACGCCCGTCGCTCCACCGTATGGCCTTGGAACCAGTCTTCAAACCTATCGTCGAACCCTATAATCTCCTCGATGCTCGTTTCGGACTTTCAGTACGATTTGCCGCTCGAACGCATTGCTCAGGAGCCGTTGCCGGATCGCTCGGCCTCGCGCCTGCTCCACCTGAGCCGAACGCCTGGGAGCGGGCAAGATCAGAGTTGGCAGGGTCAAAGCTGGGAGGATCGGAATTGGGAAGATCGGAAGTTTCGCGAATTCCCCGGCCTGCTGCGGCCCGACGATCTGCTGGTGGTGAACAATACGCGGGTATTCCCGGCACGTCTCTACGGCCACCGCAGCGGACAGCGGGCCCAACCCCTGAGCCCGCACAACCCGGCCGCGCGAGATTTTCTCCGCGGGCGCATCGAAGTTCTGCTGACCCGCCAGATGGCGGACGATCCGAATGAGTGGGAGTGCCTGGTAAGGCCCGGGCGGAAAATCGGGATCGGAGAAAAACTCTACTTTGGGAATGCAGCCGAAGACGACGCAGGCGAACTGGAGGCCGAGGTCACCCAACGCGGCAGTTTTGGCGAGCGCCGCATCCGATTCGCCCCGGTCCCCGATTTCCTTGCCCGCGTCGAGCGCATCGGACACGTGCCGCTTCCCCCCTACATTGACCGCGACGACCGCGCCACCGACCGCGATCGCTACCAGACCGTTTACGCCCGGACGCCGGGGTCCATGGCAAGATCGGTAGCCGCGCCCACTGCCGGATTGCACTTCACGCCCGAGATCCTGGACGAGATTCGCGCACGCGGCATTGAAGTCGCCGAGATCACGTTGCACGTCGGACTGGGCACCTTTCAGCCGGTGCGAGTAGAAAAAGTGGAGGACCACAAACTGCATCGGGAGTGGTACGAGATTCTAGCGGAGGCAGCGCAAGCGATTCGCCGGGCGAAAGCCGAGGGGCGGCGCGTGGTGGCCGTGGGCACAACCACGGTCCGCGCACTCGAGTACGCTGCGGGGCTTTCTGAGCGGCTTTTCGACAAACCATCGGGCCGAGATCAAGTCGAAGCCGGTCAAGGCGAGGCCGACCTGTTCATTTATCCCGGCTATCGCTTTCGCGTCGTCAATGCGCTGCTCACAAACTTTCATCTCCCGCAATCGACCCTCCTGATGCTGGTCTGTGCGCTCGGCGGAAAGGAACTGGTCATGGCCGCCTACCGTCACGCGGTCGAGTCCGGGTACCGTTTCTACTCCTATGGGGATTGCATGTTCATCGAGTAACCAGGGCTGAGTAGGGACTGACGCTGGTAGCATGGATACATATGCATCGCCAGTCATGGCTTGTGTGGGGACGGGCGTCCTCGCCCGTCCAAGCCGGGCGCAACTCGGCAGCCGCCCGTGGTCACAGCAACTCAGGATTTGTTATGGCTGCCGCGATGGCAGCCGTTGCCTTGGGCCTAACCTTAGCAGCGCAAGCGCAAAGCAAGGCTGCGCCAGTCGCGAAGCCCGCTGCCGCACCCGCCGCCGCCCGCAACCAAGACGCCCAGCTTTACCGCAACCCCACTTTCGCATTCCGCTATCAAATCCCCTACGGCTGGGTGGATCGCACCAAAGAGATGCAGGAGGGAAACGAGCCCGGTAAAGCCGCAGTCCTGCTGGCGGTTTTCGAGCGCCCTCCCGAAGCCACCGGAGACTCTATCAACTCCGCCGTCGTGATTGCCTCCGAGAGGGCCGCGTCCTATCCCGGTCTTAAGCGAGCCGAAGACTACCTCGGCCCGCTCACCGATCTCGCGACCGCTAAAGGTTTCAAGGCCGAAGGCGAACCCTATGCGGTCGAAGTTGAGTCGCGGCACTTGCTGCGCGCTGATTTCATCAAGCCGCGCGGCGAAAACCTTACCATGCGCCAGTGCACGCTCGTCTGGCTCGCCAGGGGCCAAATCGTCTTATTTACTTTCATCGCCGGCAGCGAGGATGAACTCGACGATCTGATGGACGGCCTCCATTTCGACGCCGCCAAATCGTCCGCGCCCTAGAAACTCTGCCCGCGGAGTTTGACCACTCTCCCCGCCGCCAGTTAGGATTCCGTAGTGATCTCCGCCCATACCAGTTCCAAGCAGGCCGGTTTACTTCCTTTGCATACTTTTCCGTTCCCTTTTAGACTATGGAATTCGACTTCTTTCGATTCCTTGAGCAGCATGCAGTCATAAATCAATAAACGCCGGCCCGGAACCTGGACCCGCGATTCCAAGACTTAGAAACGAGGAGAACATGGCAGCCGTTGATGAAAAAGTGAAACAGATTATTGTCGAGCAGTTGGGTGTGGACGAGGGCGAGGTCACGCCCAGCGCTTCGTTCGTGGATGACCTGGGCGCCGATTCGCTCGACACCGTCGAGCTCGTGATGGCCTTCGAAGAGGCCTTCGATATTGAAATCCCCGACGAGGATGCGGAGAAGATTCGCACCGTGTCCGATGCCGTCGACTACATCGGCAAGCACGCGAAAGCGGGCAAGTAATTTGGCGAGTACTTCGGCAAGACGGGTTGTCATTACCGGCATCGGCTTGATTTGCGCGGTGGGCAATACCACCGCCTCGGTGTGGCAGGCGCTGCTCGCGGGCCAAAGCGGCGTCAGCCGCATCACCGGGTTCGACGCCTCCGCATTCGCCTGCCAGATTGCCGCCGAGGTCCGAAACTTCGACCCCCTCAGCTTCATCGAGAAAAAAGAAGTGAAGAAGATGGGCCGCTTCATCCACTTCGCCATCGCCGCCGCCGATGAAGCCATGAAGATGTCGCAACTCCAGGTCACCCCCGAAAACGCCGAAAACGTCGGCGTGCATATTGGCTCGGGCATCGGCGGATTCGACGTGATCGAGCGCGAACATACCGCGCTCCTCGAGGGCGGACCGCGCCGCATCTCGCCTTTCTTTATCCCCGCCTCCATCGTCAACCTCGCCGCCGGACACGTTTCCATGCGGTTCGGCGCCAAGGGTCCCAATGAAGCGACGGCCACCGCCTGCACCACCAGCGCCCACTCCATCGGCGATTCCTTCCGCATCATCCAGCATTGCGATGCCGACGTCATGATTGCTGGAGGCGCCGAGGCCGCCATCACTCCCATGGGCGTTGGCGGATTCGCCGCCATGCGCGCCCTGTCCACGCGCAACGACGATCCCGCTCGCGCCTGCCGTCCCTGGGACAAGGATCGCGACGGCTTCGTCATGGGCGAAGGCGCCGGCATTCTGGTTCTCGAAGAACTCGAGCATGCCCGCCGCCGCGGCGCTCCCATCCTGGCGGAAATCGTGGGCTACGGTATGTCCGCCGACGCCTACCACATGACCCAACCCGCCCCCGAGCACGAAGGCGGTTTCCGCGTCATGCGCAACGCCCTGCGCGATGCGAAACTCGATCCCGGCATCGTCGGCTACGTCAACGCCCACGGCACCTCCACGCCCCTTGGCGATACCCTCGAAGCGCACGCCATTCGAAATTTGTTTGGGAAGAAGGTGCCGGTCAGTTCCACCAAATCCATGACCGGCCATCTGCTCGGCGGAGCGGGCGGATTAGAGGCGGGCGTAACGGTGCTGGCGCTGCGCGATCAGATTCTGCCCCCGACCATCAACCTCGAAAATCAAGACCCGGAGACCGATAACATGGATTTCGTCCCCAACCACGCCCGCAAAACGGAATTCGAATACGCCATGTCGAATTCGTTCGGCTTCGGCGGCACCAACGGCGCGCTTCTGTTCCGCAGGTGGGCAGAGTAGAAGTCGAGAAGGTCAGAGGTCAGAGGTCAAATTGCGGAGGTAAAAACCTCACATTCTCGATGTGAGCGCCGTCACGCTCAAGATTGAGGATCAGAAAATAGAATCGCCTCACGAGGTGTGGTATGAAGCGGGACTCTGAGGCGCTGAAGGTCCGTACCAAAGGCTTCGCATTGCGAGTCCTCAGACTCTATCGCTCCCTCCCTCGAACAGAAGAAGCGCGAATCCTGGGCAGCCAGCTTCTTCGCTCCAGCACATCGATCGGCGCAAACTACCGAGCCGCATGCCGCGGAAGGTCCCGTGCTGAATTCGTAGCCAAACTTGGGGTCGTCTTGGAAGAAGCAGACGAGACAGTTTTCTGGCTGGAACTCCTACAAGAAGGAACTATCTTCCCGGCGGGAAAGTTGCGTGATCTTTTGCAAGAGGCGAACGAACTCGTATCAA
>JBGPFV010000063.1:0-9755 GCA_041483535.1 Terriglobia bacterium
GTTTTCGATCGCCTCGATCAGGTCTTTTCTCTGCGTTTCGAGGAACTGGTGGCGCTCTGCCGTTTCCTTGTACTCTTCGAGAGCCATCATGTTGACCGGGCCCATGGCGTCGAGGCGGGCGCGCATTTCGCGGTGAGCCTGATCTTCCGCGGCCAGGTCCTCGCCGATGAGCTTCGGAATCGTCGTATCGGCCATCAGGATGGCGCGTTCCATGCCGAGTTCGTTCAGACAGGTGTCGGCCAGGTGCTGCAGATCGGATTGCAGCTTGGCGGCGGTGGCCGATAGCTCGCCGCGACGGTCGCGAGCGAGATCGAGCTGCTGACGGGTGCTGCGCAGAAGTTCGTCAATTTCGGTTAATCGCGCCCGCACTTGCTCGGACTCGAGCTGCAGCAAGCCCTCGCGCGCTTCTCCAGCGTTGCGCTCGGCTTCGAACTGCACCAACTGCTCGGCCAGTTGCACGTTCTCGTTTTGCCGTTGCGCGATTTCGACGGTCGCCGACTCCATTTGAGCTTGCAAAGCGCCGGCTCGCTCCCGCATTTCGGAAACGAGAGTTTCGATGCGCTGCAGCAGGGTCGTGGCCGAACGGTGACGCTCTTCGAGAGTGGCCACGCGAGCGGCCCGCTGCGAGGTGGTTTCAGCGGCAGCGTCGCGCTGGCCACGGAGAGCGGCGAGGCGGTCTTGCCCGGCGGCAAGCTGCATTTCGAATTGGGTGCGCGCTTGCTCGATGGTGGTCAGCTCCGCCTGCCGCGATGCGATCAAGCTTTCCTGTTCCTGCCGTTCCGCCGCCAGCCGTTGCAGTTCGCGTTCGCTGATGGCGATCCGCTCGCGCACCCGGGTCATCTCGCCGTCCAATTGCTTGAGCAAATGGCCGGAGGTCATCGCCTGCTTCTCGGCTTCGCGCTTTTCTTCTTCCAGGCGATCGAGCAGAGAAGCGTGCTCCTTGATTTCGCGGCCCAGGGTGAGCGCGAGCATTTCTTTCTCGCGCAGAGCGCGCTCCAGCTCTTCCAGCAGGCGCAGCACATCGCGCAACTCGCGCTTCATGGAGAGCGGCCCCTCGCTGCGCTGCCTGCCTCCGGTCACGGTCACGTTGTGGAAACATTCCCCGGTCTGGGAGAGAAAGAACGCGTCGGGACTGGAAAGCGCAAGTTCGCGCGCCACGGCGGGGTCCGGCACGATGTAGCCATTGCCCAGCTTCGGCAGGATTACTTCCAGCGATTTGCCGAATCCGTTAAGCACGCGAATCGAGTTCTTCAGCGGCAGAACCGTGTCGTTGAGCGGAGAATAGTGATGGCTTTCATCCGCGACAAACGAGAACTTCGCTTGCGAGTCCTCGGGATGCACCAGGAACGTCGCGCGCCCGTTGACGTCGGAGCGCAGCAGGCGCAAGCCTTCGTCGGCGGCGTCCCACGACTTAACCACTACGAAGTTCAGTTCGTCGCGCAGGAAGTCTTCGACGACGCGCTCATAGCGGGGCTCGACTTCGAGGAAATCGGCGAGCACACCGGCGGGAGCGTTTCCCCCCTGCAACGCGCCCGATTGAAACAGGCGCCGCACCGACTCGGTGGAATAACCGTGCTCCGCGATGACTGCTTGGAGCGAGCCCTTCTTGCCGAGCGCGGTGGCGAATTCGGAGCGAATGGAGTCGAGGTACTTCTTGGTTTCGCTCTCCACCGCACGGTTGCTCTCGAGGGCGTCGCGCAGGCTTGCGATCTCAGTGGTCAAGCCGCTGGCTCGCTGTGAAACGTTTTCGAATTCCAGGGCAATCTGACCGCGTTGTCCGCCGAAGGTTTCCGCTTGCGATGAGGCGGTTGCGATCTCGGCGCGCAGACGCTGCTCTTCGCGGCCCATGCCCGCCAGCCGCTCCTCGGATTGCGTAAGTTGATTGCGGAGGTTGGAAGCTCCGCCGACTGACTCCAGAATGGCGGCGCGATGCGATTCCTGCTCCTGTTCGAGCCGCGCGAGTTTCGTGGTGGCGCAGGCCGTCTCCTGCTGGCTGAGCGCAAGTTCCTGCTGCGCCGCCGCGAGATCCGCAGCGGCGGAGTCGAGCACCTGCTGGTGACCGTTCAGTTCTTCCTGGAGCGCCGTGAGCCGAGTTTGAGCCTGCGCCAGCTCTGCTTCCGCGGAGGCGGTGCGCATCGTCAGTTCCGCCGAGCGCTCCTCGTTGGTGCGGATGCGCGCCTTCCCGCGATCGCCTTCGATCGCGATCTGGTTGAGCCGCTCGCGGTTTTGTCGCGTCTCGGTCTCGATCGCGTATCCGCGCTCGGTGCGCTCGGAGTGCTCGGCTTCCGCCTGCTGCACGCGGTCGCTTTGCTGGTGGATTTCCTCGCCCAGTTGATGAATCTGGGTATCGAGGGTCACGCTTTCCTGGCCCATCTGAGTGAACTTGCTGGCGAGCACGATCCGCAGTTTGGCGCGCATTTCGTCGCGCAGCCGGGCATAGCGCTCGGCCTTGCTGGCCTGGCGCTTGAGCGAGTTCATCTGCCGTGTGACCTCTTCGAAAATATCGTTGACGCGGTTGAGATTGGTTCTTGCGTCTTCCAGGCGCGCCTCCGCCAGACGCTTCCTGGTTTTGAACTTTGTGATGCCAGCCGCTTCTTCAATGATGTTGCGGCGGTCGGTCGGACGGCTGCTCAGAATCTGGCCGATGCGCCCCTGCTCGATGAGCGCGTACGATTCCGGCCCCAGACCCGTTCCCATGAACAGTTCCTGGATGTCGCGTAACCGGCATAGTTTTCCATTCAGCAGGTATTCGCTGTCGCCGCTGCGGAACAAACGGCGCGTCACCGAAATCTCTCCGGCGTGGTGTTGCTGCGGATTGAATTTGCGGCGGCGGATTTTCAGAACTACGAGTGGACCCAGCACTGCGACTGCGTTAGCGGGAGATTCGTTCGCCGATGCTTGGGCAGCCGGGGCATGGGCCGCGGCCTCGCCTTCGACCTCTTCGGTTTTTCCGGGTTGAGCTTCCTCGATGGCGCGTTCCGTTTCCGCGGCAGACTGGGCGCGGACTTCGGCTTCATCCCAGTCTTCTTCGGCCGGAAGTTCGTCTTGAATCTCAATCTCGGTGGGCGCGTTCGTATCCGGTCCAGCATAAATTTCGGGATCGATCAAAGTCAGGCATACTTCGGCCATCCCGGTAGGGTTGCGGTCGCGGGTGCCGGCGAAGATCACGTCTTCCATGCGCGAGCCGCGCAGCGTCTTGGCCGACTGCTCCCCGAGCACCCAGGAGATGGCGTCGGCAATGTTCGACTTGCCGCAGCCGTTCGGGCCGATGATGGCGGCGATGCCTTCGCCATGGAATTTCAGTTCGGTGCGATCGCAGAACGACTTGAACCCCAGAATTTGCAGCTTCTTGAGTTTGAGCAAAAGTGACTCCTTCGTAGGCGGACACGCTGGTCCGCGCACTCGGCTTGCGCTGGCTGGTGTGCGCTGCAAATCGCGAAGATCCGGAGGCTAACTTCCACTGTTAACTTCCGAGGTTCCTCGCCGGTCGCATCATAGGATGCCGTCCCCAAGAACCAGGAATGTCATCCCTGCTTTTGACCAACTCTAACGGCGAATACGGGGACGGGTCAAGTAATAAAACACCATATATGGTGGGGCCCATCCACACACCGCCTTTAGTTGCACACACAGTGCAGCTATTTCGCGCAAGTTGCCGGTGAGGAATAAGGAAGGCGGGAGAAGGCGAGAGCACATTCACTGTACCGCCAGACGGTGAGAGATTCAAGGGCCGGTTGTGCCGGGCGCGGTCTGCTTTCCTGTAGAGGCGCGGCTTGCCGCGTCTCAGGCAGCGGCGACTCCCTGGCCCTCCTTAAACTGAATATTCTGCGCGGTCCGAGACGGGGCAGGCCCCGTCTCTACACGACATTTTTCAGCAGGCTAGGCGGCGGTGGCCGGGTTGTCGGGATCCAGAAGCCAGTTTTCGGGGTTGTGATCGATGTAGTCTCGCACCGCATTCACGGAGGCGTTTGATCGCAGAATGTGATCATGGAACCGCGCTTGCCACGCAAAACCGGCAATCCCTTTCGCATGGCAAATCCGGCTGACTCCTGCTTTATAGCTCCCCACAATTTGCGGCAGTCGCCCGTGAGTGAGAGAGGGAGACGCGGCAAGCCGCGTCTCTACGGGAGAATACACATGGTCTCCCTCAATCACAATGATCGCGTGGACGTGGTTGGGCATTACCACGCATCGGTCGATGATCACGTTCTCGTAGTGGCTCGGAATGGATTTCATTTCGGTTTCAGCAACGACTCCCGCGTCGGAAAGCATTATTTGTCCATCGACTGCACGGCCGAGAGAGCATTTCTTGTCTCTGGTGCAGAGGGTGACAAAGTACCAGCCACGTGAGCAGTAATCCCAATCCACCAGACGGGTTGATTCGACCCGATATCGATTTTGAAACATGGTCATCGGGGGGATCGTAGAGCACGCAGACACCCCGCACAGTGAGCATCGTCACCGCGCGTTGGGTCGGTTTCGGCGCACGCGGAGACGGGGCAAGCCCCGTCTCTACAGGAGCTATTTTTTGCGCTCTACCAGGTAGTGTGCGAGATTCTTCAGAGTAGACGCGGCCTCACCGTATTCGTCCAGTTCCGCGCACGCTCGATCGACCAGGGCGCCAGCCTTGCGGAGCGATTCCTCGATTCCGAATAACGCCGGATAGGTGGTCTTCTCCGCGACCGTGTCCTTGCCCGCGGTTTTTCCCAGTTGCTCGGAGGTTTGCGTCAGGTCGAGCACATCGTCCACGATCTGGAACGCCAGGCCGATCGACTGGCCGTAGGTCCGGAGGCGACCGATGTCGGCCTCGGTTCCCCCGGCGTAGAAGCCCCCGCTGACCACGCTGGCCGTAATGAGCGCCGCGGTCTTCGAGCGGTGGATATATTCGAGCGTGGCGAGATCGGGCTTCTGGTGCTCGGCTTCGAGGTCGACGACCTGGCCGCCGATCATGCCGTCGATGGTGCCGGTGGCATGGGCGACTTCCCGGATGATGGCGACGCGCGCCGCGGCTGGGCACGCGATCTGTGCCAGCACCTCGTAGGCCTGGGTCTGCAAGGCGTCCCCGGCAAGGATCGCGATGGCCTCGCCGAAGGCCTTGTGGCAGGTGGGACGTCCGCGGCGCAGGTCGTCGTTATCGAGTGCGGGCAGGTCATCGTGGATCAGCGAATAGGTATGGAGCATTTCGAGCGCCGCGCCCACCTGCTCGATGCCCGTGGGCAGCGACCCGGCCGTGTGGCTGCGGGGCTCTGCCCCGCCAAGACGGGGCAGAGCCCCGTCACCACACAATGCGGCTCGGATCATGCGCCCCGCTTCCATGCAGAGTATGGGCCGCAGGCGCTTGCCACCGGCAAACACGCTGTGCCGCATGGCTTGATGGATGGAGGTTGGATGCTGGGTGGCGGGTGGCAGGAGTTGTTCGAGCGCGGCGTCGGCGGCTTCGCGTCCCTGCTCCAGAACTTGTTTCAGCATGACCTCGCAGTATAACAAGCAGGCTGCGCGGGAATGAAAAGGGACGCGCACGGGCGTCCCTTCTCAACCCAAATTTCTCCTGTAGAGACGCGGCTTGCCGCGTCTCCTTATTTAGCGCAAATTGAGCGCGCAAGAGACGGGGCAAGCCCCGTCTCTACACTAGGAAATCAGGCGGCCGCACGGTGCGTGATCCCGCGCAACAACGAACTCACCACGTCATCGTTGCGGGGTTCACAGATGTCGGACGCGCCCAGATTCAGCGCTTCGGTCCATAGTTTGTCGTCCGCCAGCCGGTGGGTACCCACAATGCAAAGCTCGGGGTACTCACGATGCAAATGCTCGACTTCGCACGGTCCCGAAGTTTCCAGATCCAGCACCACCGCTTCGGCGCGATGCCGGGCAACCGCGGGACAGACTTCCTGGTACGTGCGAGCCAAATGAACGGAATTGAAGTGCTGGGATAGACTGACCGCCAGAGTTTGTGCAGTTCTGGGGTCATTCTGATAAAGGACTACACAGAGTGCTTCCATAGATCCCCCTGACGTCACCGCGATTGCGCGGCGGCCTTGGCTGCGACAGCAATCTGCCACCACAGGCGTTATCAGTTCCGAGCGCGAACGGCGTTACTTGCGCAACGCTTTCTCGGTCGGGGGCTCGAACGGTTCAGTTTGCAGCTTTCCGTTCTGTTTTAACAGAATCTCTACTTTTCCTTCCGCTTCCTCCAGCTGCTTCCTGCAGGTTGCGGAAAGTTGCATGCCTTCTTCAAAGAGGGTCAGAGACTTTTCCAGAGGAACCTCCCCTTTCTCCAGTTCCTTGACTATCTTCTCCAGACGCTCGAGGCATTCTTCAAACTTCACCAATCCAGGTTGCTCCTGTCCTCTATTGTAATGCCGATTCCGGTGCAAAATGTCCAGCGAAAGTTTTTAATTCGTACAATTTGTTGGGCATGGTGTTCCCAAAATTAGACGGAAGCCGGCCGTTTCGAGCCGAGGGCCTCCAGCACGTCCACCGCGGATGTGTATCGGCCCTGGGGAGCGCTGATCTGCGCACCCTGTACCCGCTCGCGAACCGCCGCCAGCATTTCGCGAGCGATGGCCACGCCTTCCTCGCGCGCCGCTTGCGGACTGGTAGCCCGGTTCATCCGGCTCAGGATTTCATCCGGCACCGAGACCCGCAGCTCGTTCTTCATGAACTCGGCGTTGCGCACACTGACCAGCGGCCAGATTCCAGCAATGACGGGAATGCGGCAGTGCTCGATTCGTTTGAGAAAATTCTCCAGCAGAGTGAGGTCGAACACCGGCTGGGTCACCACGTATTCCGCGCCCGCTTGCACCTTGTATTCGAAGCGTTTGATCTCTTCGTCCAGGTTGGGCAACCCCGGATTCGCGCCCACCCCAATGACGAAGCTGGTCCCGGCGCCGATCGGGTTTCCGCCCAGGTCCAGTCCCCGGTTCAGGTTGTGGACGATATTCACCAGTCCGATGGCATCCACGTCAAAGACCGCGGTGGCATCGGGATAGTTCCCCATCTTCGGCGGGTCTCCGGTGATGCAGATCAAGTTGCGGATTCCGGTGGCCGCCGCCCCCAGCAGGTCCGACTGAATGCCGAGCACGTTCCGATCGCGACAGGTGTAGTGCAGGATGGCTTCAATGCCAACCGCCTGTTGCAGGAGCAGGGACAACGCCTGGTTGCTCATGCGCGCCGAAGCCCGCGGGCTGTCCGGAATGTTGATAGCGTCCACGCCGACCGACTTGACGAACTTCGCGCCCTCGACCTCTTTGCGGATGTCGATGCCCTTGGGCGGCACGATCTCGACCATGGTCACGAATTCCCCGGCGGCAATCCTGGCGCCGAGGCGCGAGCGCTCGGCCAGGGGAACGGTTGCCGGAGCCGACGGCGTTGCACCGGAATGAATCGCCTCGGTAACCGCAGTCTTGCCGCGCGCTTCTCCCACCCGCAACGCCGATTTCATGGCGCGAATATGATCGGGCGTGGTGCCGCAGCATCCGCCGATCAGCTGCACGCCGGCCGCCACGAATTTTCGCGTGTAGCTCGCCATGTACTCCGGCGAACAGAGATAGATATTTCGTCCTTCGACCGAGCGCGGCATGCCCGCGTTCGGTTGCGCGGCCAGAGGCAGGGAAGTCACCGCCCGGACGCGCTCGATCGCGTCCAGCATGGCGACCGGCCCCACGCTGCAGTTGATGCCGAGCACATCGACATTCCATTCGGTAAGCCGCGCGGCAAAGGCCTCGGGGTCGGAGCCATCCAGGCAGTTGCCGTCTTCGTCGATGGTGACCTGGGCGACGAGGGGAATCTTCGCATTCACGTCGCGGCAGGCGAGCACGGCCTGATGCAACTCTTCCACGTAGCCAAAGGTTTCGAGCATCAGGAGATCCACGCCGCCTTCGACCAGGGCTGCGACCTGTTCGCGAAACGACGCGCGGGCCTCCTCAAAGGAAGTCTTGCCCAGCGGTTCAATGCGAACGCCGAGCGGGCCAATCGATCCCGCCACCCAAGCATCGAAGCTCTTGGCCGCTTCCCGAGCCACGTGGGCGCCCGCCACATTGATGTCGCGCACCCGATCCGCCAGGCTGTGCCGCGCCAGGCGAAAGCTGTTGCCGCCGAACGTGTTGGTTTCGACAATCTCGGCGCCCGCCTGCAGGTAATCGTGGTGGACGCCGCGGATCAGTTCCGGCTGCGACAGGTTCAACTCGTCGTAGCAGCGGTTGATAAAGATGCCCTTGGCATAGAGGAGGGTTCCCATGGCTCCGTCGCAGAGCACGGGGGACTGTTTCAGGCGTTCGATGAGGTTCTGAGCCATCTGCTTGAGGATACAAGATGCGGTGAGGTCTCCGCATCCGCGAAGAAAAAGGCGTGATGAAGGCGGGCTGCGATAGACTTTCCCTTTTTACCGCGGTAAACTACGGCAGTAGCACCTAATAAGGTGCTTTCGATAGGAGCAGGAACCTATGCTTGACATTACCAAGGACATCCAATCGCTGACTACGTTCCGCCGCCAGTCCGGCGACTTCATGAAACAGCTCAAGAAGAGCAAGCGCCCCGTGGTGCTTACGGTGAATGGGAAGGCGGCGGCGGTCGTGCAGGACGCCGAAGCCTATCAGCGCTTGCTCGACTTGGCCGCCAGCGCGGACGTGGAGGAAGCCATCCGCCAGGGTCTTGATGATGTGGCCCACAGACGCACACGCCCGGCGAGAGAGGTATTTGACGAGATTCGCCGCAAACATGACATACCTCGTTGAGTTTGCCGATCTCGCGGTTCGCGATCTTGAAATCCTTTATGTGGAGAAGAACGCAGCGGAGTCGCACGCTGCCGCTCGCTGGTACAACGGGTTGGAACAGGCCGTGTACGCGCTCGCGTCGTATCCGCATCGCTGCCCAGTTGCTCCTGAAGCTCGAAAGTTAAAGAGAAAGGTGCGGCACCTGCTCTATGGCAAGAAGCCTCGCGTCTATCGTGTCATCTATGAACTCGATGAAGCTAGGCAAGTAGTGTGGGTGCTCACGATTCGCCACGGCGCAAGGCGGAAGATCAAGTCCTCCGATCTCATGTAGGCGGACAAGTCTCAGCGTTCTGCGCCGCACCCTCAGCGCATTTTCTTCCTTTGCTATAATCCTTATTCTTGCATCCAAGCAATTATCCGGCATGAAAGTTGGAGCCCCAGGTTTGAAAAAAGCCCTGATTCTTCTGTTATTCCTGCTAGCCGCCAGTCTGATGTGGCTGAGCTGCGGGGGCTACAGCGCCCCTTCCAGCAGCGGGGGGGGCGGCGGTGTCAAATACCGCGCCTTCGTCACCAATAACGTGACCTCGGGGAGCGGAGCCGCGGGCGTGTATATCGTGGACGCGGCAAATGACGTGCGTGCGTTCACCCCCCCGATTTCCGTCGGCAACACTCCGGGAATGATGGTGCTTACTCCCAACCGGGCCCAGACCCTGGTCTTCAGTGGGATTGGCACGCAATTCTCCGACAACCAGTTCAGCATCGTCAACAACGCCAGTGCAGCCGTAGTTTCTCACCTGACCTTGCCCGGCATGACCGAGAGCTTCGTGGTTTCGCCGGACAGCTCCACGGCCTACGTTGCCGTACCGACCGCGATGGTAGTGGGACAATCTCCGGGGATCGTTGACGCCATCTCGATTGGCAGCGGCTCCGTCACTGGACAGGTCGATGTTGGCTCGGTTCACTATCTTTCCATCGATAATAGTGGCCAACTCATTCTCGGCTTCAGCGATAACTCCGATTTTGTGGCAGTCATCATACCGTCGA
>JBGPFV010000064.1:0-9735 GCA_041483535.1 Terriglobia bacterium
CCCAACGTCATCGGGAAGCTTGTGGCGAGGATGGTACCAGGAAGCAAGCCTTGAGCGAGAATTCAGGCCATTGCTGGTGGCTGTACTGGTGTCCGGGACTAACGCTGGAGCGTTGGCAGGAGGAGTGTGGGTTGGTCGAGGAGCGCTTCTCGCTGTTTCAGTCGTTTGCGGAGGCGCCGTTTTTCGGGTTTCGAGGGGTCGTCTCGAGATCCGGCTCTGTGTATAACGTCACGGTTGCCGCGGAGATGGACATGTATCCAAAGTACGTGCCTTGGGTTTTTGTCACGCCGACAATTCTTGGTGCGCGAGAGGATGGGAAGCTATAAATAGAACGCCCGGCTGTTCACCGTAGCCGAACTTCCCACGACGCATGCCATTGACTCGCGAAGCGGGCAAGAAACAAAAGCTTTTGTCAGCCAAACGTATTGATCCCTAGACAGCGCATGCACTGCCTAGGGATTAATGAGTTTTTTGTGTGGACACATATGCTTCCGCTCGGATGTCGCAGTGCGAACTTGGGATTTAAGAAACCCTTTTCCACTGATTATTCCTTACACCATCACTCTCGCTGATGGATTGCATGGAGTTTTACACAGGCTATAAGGCAAGACACGTTGGTGTTTAGCTGTCAATATCTGGTTTCTCGGGCCGCCCGCCTCGGGTACACTGCATTCGTCATGAGCTCGCCCGCTCTCCTGCTATCGGCTGTACCGGGTCTAACCAGCCCTCTTGCCGAGTGGCAGGTCACTGCCGGCTACGCTGTCTTCGCTGTCAGCTACCTCGTGTTCGCCTTAGGCAAGCTCCCTGGGATGAAGATCGATCGCCCCGGTATGGCGATCATCGGCGCCGTACTGATGGTTGCTTTCCGAATTGTGCCCGCCACCGAAGCGCTGCGCTTCATCGACTTCGGCACGCTGGTGCTTCTGTTCTCGATGATGGTGGTGGTCGGCTGCCTGCACCTGACAGGCTTTTTCGACTGGGTAACCGAGCAAATCGTCATACGTTTGAAACCGCATCACTTGCTCCCCACCGTCATCTTTATCACCGGCTTGCTCTCGGCCTTTTTCGTCAACGACATCATCTGCCTGGTCATGGTGCCGTTCGCACTTCTCGCTAGCCGCCGCATGGGATTGAAACCGCTGCCCTACCTGCTCGCCGTGGCCACTTCGGCCAACATCGGCAGCGTCGCCACCATCACCGGAAACCCCCAGAACATGCTGATCGGCTCATTCTCGGGGCTGACGTACCGCCACTTCCTCTTGCACCTGGGACCGGTGGCGCTGATCGGCCTGGGGCTGGATTGGCTGATCATCCACCGAATGTGTGGCAACGATTTTGTGCCCGGAGACGCCGAAAGCGTTGCGGCAGCGGCGACACATGTCTCGGCCCGTGCGTTGCGCAAGCCCGCCATCGTGATTGCCCTGGTGCTCGCCGGTTTTCTCGCGGGCGTGCCGCCAGCCATGATGGCCGCGCTCGGGGCCGCGCTCATGCTGATTACGCGCACGCGCAATCCGCGATTGGTCTATGACGAAGTCGATTGGGGGCTGCTGGTGTTCTTCGTCGGTCTATTCCTGATCGTGGGCGGTGCGGAAAACTCCGGGTTGACCCGCCACCTCTTCGAGATCGCGGAGCGCTCCAATCTTCAGAACGCGGGGATCTTTACGGCGGTGACCGCGGTGTTGTCGAACCTGGTCAGTAATGTGCCAGCAGTGATGCTGCTCAAAACCCTTGTACCGGCTTTCCGCGATCCGCACACCGGTTGGCTGGTGCTCGCCATGGCCAGCACGCTAGCGGGAAACCTGACCATCACAGGTTCAGTCGCGAACCTGATCGTCGTGGAGCGCGCGCACGGCGAAGTCCACATCGGTTTTTGGGACTACTCACGCGTCGGTATTCCAGTCACGCTGGTGACGCTCGCGGTCGGATGGGCTTGGTTAGTCTGGGTGCGTTGAGCTGGAGTGCCGGGCCGGGTCCACCTTTAGACACGGGCTTCCAGCCATGTATGAGACGACCTCTCTCCGCCCCGCTACCTGCTATCCTAGAAACCTTCGCCAACTGAGGAACATCATGAAAATTAAGTCATCGAGCTTACTGCTCGTGCTGCTGTTCGCGATTGCCGCCGCCGCCCAGAACCCTACTCATTTCGACGGCCAGACCTGGTGGAGTCACATCAAAGTCCTCGCCGACGACAAACTCGAAGGCCGCGACACCGGCAGCCGTGGCGAGCGCGCCGCGCAAGCCTACGCCGTCGAACAACTCCAGAGCGCGGGCGCGGAACCCGCGGGCATCAACGGCTTCTACCAGCCCGTCAAGTTCGTCTCCCGCCAAATCGTCGAAAAGGATTGCAGCCTCACCCTCATCCGCCAGCGAAATACGAAGAGATTGTCAGAGCGTTGCTCATCAACATCGCCAATGACGGGCATCGCCCCGAGTGGAAGCCAGCTAGTTTCTTCCGGCGTTACGCGGAATCCGCCAAAATTGGACATTAAATTCCTGTAGAGACGGGGCTCGCCCCGTCTCCACTGCAGACGCAGCTAGTCTCTACTTTGGAGAGAACACTTGAACGACTATCTTCTGTCCGCCCTGCTCGGGATCGTCGAAGGCCTCACCGAGTTCCTGCCCGTCAGTTCCACCGCCCATCTCCGCATTTCCGAAGCCCTCCTGCACGTGCCGCTCTCCAGCGGCTACTGGAAGATGTATTCCATCGTCATCCAGTTGGGCGCGATCCTGACGCTCCCCGTCTATTTCCGCCAACACATCGCCAAGCTCCTCTCAACCTTTCCCGAAGGCGAGAAAAAAGACTGCACTGTACTAACGCATCCACTCAGCCTGGTCATGATCGCGTTCATCGTGACTGCGATCCCGTCCTACCTGCTGACCAAAGTGATCGGCAAGAACCTCGAGAGCCTCTACGTGATGGGCGCATCGCTCCTGATCGGCGGCATCGTCATGTGGGTCATCGACGCCATGAAAGCGCCCTGGGAAAAGGCGGGGCCCGGAGCCGCCGGTTCCCCTATTCACACCTGGAAAATGGACGACATCCACGGCGGCCAGGCCCTCTGGATCGGCGCCTGCCAGATTCTCTCCGCCGTTTTTCCCGGCACCTCGCGCTCCATGTCCACCATCGCCGCCGGACAACTGATGGGAATGTCGCGCGCCGCCGCACTCGAATTCTCTTTCTTCCTCTCCATGCCCACCATGGCGATGGCCACGCTCTACACGCTCTTCAAGTCGCTCTCCGGCAAAGATGAAAATCCGATTGGCGTTGCCGAAATCAACTCTCACCAGTGGGTCATCCTCGCCATCGGCTTCGTCGTCTCCTACATCGTCGCCTACGGATCTGTCGCCTGGTTCATGGGCTGGGTCCGCAAGCGCGGCTTCGCGCCGTTCGCCATGTATCGCATTGTGATCGGAATCGCCGTGCTGGCTTGGGCGGCGGGAATGCTGGGAAAGTAACACAGAACCCGCCCCGGAGTGTTGGGAACGCCCGCAGACGGTAGCGCCGCCGTCTCGGCAGCTGTCCGCCGGGCGTCTCGCCCGCCGCGCCTAATGTGTCGCGACCGTTGCGCCGATAGGAAATGAAGTAAGGATGCGGGGTCGGACGACAGACGCCATCTCATCCCGCAAGCCCATCGAGCGGGTCTTGCCAGGATATCGGAAGTAGGGAGTAAGGACGGCCATGCCAGAACTGGAAATACTTGGGATTCCATTCGCCAATAGTTCATATCCAATGTGGATTTACGATCGGGATACTCTAGCCTTCCTGGACGTGAACGATGCCGCAGTTCAAGCGTATGGCTTTTCCCGACGAGAATTCCTGGCGCTTACGCTTCGCGACATCCGTCCTCCTCAGGACATCCCGGAATTGCTCCGACAAACCGAGCCTCCGCGAGCGCTAGGGCAAAGCACAGCAGAGAGGTGGCGGCATGCGAGTAAAGACGGAAGGGCGTTTCCAGTAACTATCACCAGTTGGGAGTTGACTTTTCAAGGCCACCCCGCCGAACTCGTCCTCGCCAGAAGGGAGAACTCTGCCCCCCTGACCCTGACCCTGGCCCTGGCCGCTGACCCCTGACCCCTGACCCCTGACCGATGACCGAAGACCGAAATCGTCGACAAATCGCAATCCCAATCCCACGAGCGGCGCTACTTCCCCGCCCCGTACCCAACTAGCCACCCCGTCCCCTTTCCCGCATTGCCCGAACCGCTTCTTCTTGTCATAATTATCAAGCTCTGGCCACGTAACGACGCTGTAGGGTGAGCGTTTGCCCAAGCAACGCCGTCGCTGCCACATGACATTCTTCTCGAAGGTTTTTGCGCCCACCAGGAACCGGCGTCTCAACGAGCTCGTCGGACTCGTGTTGTCGGTCTCCGCACTCCTCCTTTTCCTCGCGCTCGCGTCCTATTCGCCGCTCGATCCCTCGCTGAACAGCGCCTCCATCCTCACCAAATCGCACGCTGCCCGCAACTGGATCGGCATCTTCGGAGCCTATCTCTCCGACCTCGTCCTGCAGTTCTGGGGAGTCGGATCGTTTCTGCTCCCCATCTTCATGGGCATGCTCGGCATGCGCTGGTTCCGCTCGCGAACCATGCAATCTCCGGTCGCGAAGACTTTGGGCGGAATCTGGCTGCTCCTGTTCGTGCCCGCGCTGCTCGCCATCCTGCCCGGACACTTCCGCTGGATGGGCTCGATCCCGGTCGAAGGCCTGGTCGGCCGCATCGTCGGCGACGTCTTGATCCGTTACCTGAATCTTGCCGGTGCCTACATTGTCTGCACCACGGTTCTGGCCGTCGCGCTCTACCTCACCACCGCCTTCTCGTTCGCCGCCATCGAACTCTGGGCGCCGACCCGCTTCGCCTTCATCGTGGCGCTGAGAGACCGCTTCCAGGACTGGCAGGACGAGCGTGCGCGCAAGCGGCAACAAGAGGAACTCGAGAAACGCCGCGCCGATAAACCGACCGTCACCGCCCAACTGGTGCCCGCGCGTCTCGCGCCACCGCGTCAGAACCAGGAAATCCCCGGCGTGCAGTCCGCGGCTCCCGTTCCCCGCAACGGCATCGAGCGCATGCTGGCCGAGGAAACGATGGCCGAGGAACAAGACCATTCCACCTCGGCACCGCCACCGCACGATGCACAGGCGACCGGCGCCGAAGTCGAAGTTAGTGATCGCGCCGACTCCGAGCACAAGCCAAAAACAACCTTCCCGAAAATCGCGGGCTGTTACAAGCTTCCGCCATCGAGTCTGCTGCACCGTCCCGACGAGCAGCAATCGGTCAACGAAGATGAACTCAAGATTGTCGCCCAGGTTCTGACCGCGAAGTACGCGGAATTCGAAGTCCACGGCCAAGTCACGCAGATCAACCCCGGCCCCGTGGTTACCACCTTCGAATTCAAACCCGAGGCCGGCATCAAGTACAGCCGCATTGTCAGCCTCAGCGACGATCTCTGCCTCGCCCTGCGCGCCGAGAGCATCCTGATCGAGCGCATGCCCGGCAAGAGCACCGTGGGCATTCAGGTGCCGAACCGCGAGCGCGAAATCATCTGGCTGCGCGAAAATATCGAGTCGCAGGAATTCCTCGGCTCGAAGTCCAAGCTCACCGTCGCCATGGGCAAAGACATCAACGGACGCATCGCCGCCGCCGATCTGGCCGGCATGCCGCACCTGCTCATCGCCGGCTCGACCGGCACGGGCAAGAGCGTGGCCATCAACGCCATGATCATGTCGATTCTCTACAAATCGACTCCCGAAGAAGTGCGGCTCGTGCTGGTCGACCCGAAGCGCCTCGAACTCGGCAACTACGAAGGCGTCCCGCACCTCTACACGCCCATCATCACCGAGCCGAAACTTGCCGCCAACGCGTTGCGCAACGCCGTCCGCGAAATGGAGCGCCGCCTCAAACTGCTGGCCGCCAAAGGCGTCCGCAACATCGACAGCTACAATCGCCTGTTCGACGACACGCCCAGCCTGTTCAGCGAGCAAGCCACCGTCGATGACGGCCCCATTCCAAAAATTGTCATCATCATCGACGAGTTAGCCGACCTGATGATGCTCGACGGCCACAACGTGGAAGAGTCCATTACTCGCCTCGCGCAGATGGCCCGAGCCGTAGGCATTCACTTAGTGCTCGCCACACAGCGCCCGTCGGTTGATGTCATAACTGGCTTAATCAAAGCGAACTTCCCCGCCCGCGTCTCGTTCCGTGTGGCCACGAAAGTCGACTCGCGCACTATTCTTGACGCCAACGGCGCCGAATCGCTTCTCGGACGCGGCGACATGCTCTACCTGCCTGCCGGCTCGGCGCGTGTCCACCGCCTGCATGCTCCCTACGTCACGGAAAAGGAAATTGCAGCCGTTGTCGAATTCTGGAAGGCCCAGGGCCAGGCGCAGTATCAAGAGAAATTTCTTGAAACGCCTCAGGAAGATCGCGAGCACTCAGCCGAAGCCGGCGACGATTCCGGAGACGTTTCCGCCGACGACAACGATCCGCTGTTCAACGACGCGGTGCGCCTGGTAATCGAGTTCGGCAAAGCCTCCACATCGCTCTTGCAGCGCCGCCTGCGCATCGGCTACGGGCGCGCCGCCCACCTCATCGACCTCATGGAGCGCGACGGAATCGTAGGCGCCGCCGACGGGCCCAAGCCCCGCGAAGTGTTGAAACGCCCCAATTGGATCTCGGAGATTGAAGAGTCGATGCGCTAGCGCCACATCCGTTCAAAACCAATTCACCACAGAGTCACAGAGACACAGAGAAATCCTTGGGGGGGGGTCTAAACATCAAGATCCTCTCTGTGACTCTGTGTCTCTGTGGGGAAAACAACTCTCTTGTTCAGGCAAGACGCAGCTGGTCACTTCGGGGCAGGCGTGGGGCTGGCGAGCCCCTTCAGGGCAAGGATGGCAAGCACCACCACGGCCAGCAGCATGGCTCCCCACAAAACCCACTTATGCCGCTCGGACCACGGGCGCTCGTCGGGACGCCCCGTGTAATCGGGATTCTGATTCTCAACTCCAATCACAGCCTCGATCGCATCCGCCTCTTTGTGGAAGAACCGGGCGTAGTCGTAGACGGGTGCGGACAACTTTTCGTCGCCGTAATATAGTTTGATCGCGGTCTTGCCGGCAGGGTCAAAATAGATTCTGCGCTCCAGCGACTGTGGTTCAGCCTGCTCCACCGTCAGCGGCGTGTTATCGCCATTGTCAATCTCGATCAGGATCTGACGCTCCCTACTGGTGCAGAAGTTGAGCGCGAGATCTTCCGTCACCACTTCCCTGCCGCTGCTCTTCATGCGAATGCGACTGACACTGCCGCTGCAGAGCTGCGCCCCCTGCGCATCGCTCAGGTTGACCGTGCGACGGAAGTTGACGATGCCCGCCGGAACCGTGAACAGGATGCGTCCTACGGGAACGCCGGGATCGAGATCGCAAGCGATTCGGGTTGTGCGGCTGACTTGTTCGGGAGAGTGGCAGCGGCCGGCGGAAATCCACCTGGCCTGCGCCTCCCGCTGCGCCGAAGTGCTGGCCCCAGCAATATCGCGGGGAGAAATCGCGGGTGTAATGCTCACATGGAGGTAGCGGAACGTGGCCAGTGGTACGCGCAGCGCGAAGTTGTTGCCCAGGCCTTCGCGAGAGAAGTCATACAGAGTCGAAGTGGAAAGTTTGCGACCGGCCCTTCCTCCGGGAGCACCGAGGGCATCGCGCCCATCCGCCGTGGCCGACGCTACAAAATTGGTGGCCTTCAGATGAAGATGTACCTGGTTGTACTCGGCCTCGCCTCCAATGTCGAGATCGAATTCGGTGCGTCCGCCGCGCACTCCAAGATTCAGAATGCGCGCTTCCCGCTCCACCGTGGAAGACGCCCCCTGTTCTTCGCTGAGCGCGTAGGGAACCTGGACCTCGCGACCATAAAGGCGAACATCGGAGAGGTCGGCGCGGGAGTGCGCCCAGATCGCGGCATCGACCACAAAATAGTTCTGCTTTCCAGGCTGCCCAATCGTCACGTCGCGCGTATACCGGAGATACTCGCGCACTGGGGCAACGACGGGTTGCGCGAAAGCGAAACCGCAGAGGATAAGAACGGCACACCGTTTGATCAACTCTGCCCGCCTCCTACTTTCTTTTCTGCGACCGACAGTTTCAGCCAATCCTTCTGGTACACGAACGATACCGCTAGCAGAAGCACGCCGAGGATCATAAAACTCAGGATGCGGTAACCGCGATCGAGTTGTGAAACGTCATAAATAAAGACCTTCACGATGGTGGCGGCAATCAGGAACAACGCCTGCCAGCGGAAAAACGCCGACTTGCGCCAGAAGCCGATCACCATGAGCAACGCGCCGTACGCCATCCACAGGGCGGAATAGGTAAAGTCTTCGGCGATCCGGAGCCGGTGCTGGTTCGCCGCAACGGCCATCCTCGCCGGCCACGATGTAACTCCGTTCGGACTGGGATACAGCTGCCGCGCGTAGTAATCCCCGATCTCGCGGCTCAAGCCCACCAGGGCCAGCGCGCTCACGGCCAGCACGGCAACCGCTGCCAGTTGACGGTTGAATTCGCCTTCGTGCTTCACGCTGAACCAGGCCAGCAGCGCCAGCACCACCATGGCGAGCAGGTAAGTCGCCATCCGGGAATTCAGCAGCAACGTACTTACCTGGATGTTATCGACAACCAGGAGCCGCACCACGCCAAGGGCAAGGGCAGCGGCCGCCAGATAATGCAAGAAACGCGCGCCAATCCGGTCCGCCACCCACAGCAGCACTCCCGCCTCCACCAGCCAGCCCACCGTAATCCAGTGCCCGTCCAGCCGGATGGGAATGGCAATGGTGATCAAAGCCACGGCCAGCGCCAGATGCAGCAACCGCAACGCCTCCGCATTGGCGGGTTCTCGATGCCTGACCATGCGGCTCAGCCCGATTTGCACCGCCGCCAGCGCGAGCGCAAACCAAGCCATGTCCAGCCTATCGATCTCTTCAACCATGGCGTAGGCTTGGAGAAAATACACGCCGGTGTTGATGAAAATCAGAGCGGCCGGAAGATACAGCAGCGATACCTTCCCGGCGGGAGCCTTCGATACCAATGGCGCCACAGCGAAGATGGCGAAAAAGATGGTGGCGAAGGCAAAGGTAACCGCAAACTCGTCGCGCCGATAGTATTCCGCGTACCAGGCGATGTAGAGCACCAGCGTGCCGGCGTAACTGAGGACGAGTAATCGCCGCCAGGGTCTGAAAGCAACCAGGGCCACCGACGCAGCGCTGAGCAACGCCACGTAGAAAAACAGCTGTATTTCGCGGTTCTGCCCGGTCGAAAGCAGCAACGGGGTAGCGAAACCGCCGGTTAAGGCGATGGCGGCCAGGATCTCGGCATCCTGTTTGATGGCCAGCGCCGCGGTTGAAGCGGTCACCATCGCCATGGCCAGAAACGCGACGGCGCTCGGGATCAGCCCATATACCTGGAACGCAGCCCACAAGGAGAGATACAACACTCCCACGCCCACCGCCTTCAGCGAGTAGGAAAATATTTTGTAATCACGCCTGCGGAAACTCTCGCTCCAGACAATGACGGCGATACCGGCCAACAATCCAATGGACACGCGTCCCGTGGCACCAATCCAGTTATTGTCGAAGGCAAACTTGAGGAAGTAGGACACACCAATCAGCACCGCGGAGATGCCGATCCGATTTAACCAGTGTGAACCGATGCGGGATTCGAGGTCGATCTCAGGCGCCGCCGCGGCAAATCGCGG
>JBGPFV010000065.1:0-9732 GCA_041483535.1 Terriglobia bacterium
TCGACGAAGTCTCCGGCGGAAAGTTCATGCTGCAACTGCAGCATTCCGCCGGTGATGGAGATGGATTGTAGTTTTGCGCTCGCCCGCTGGCCGCCTTCAGCCATCACCGCAGCCGCAACCGATCCATGGAGTTGTACGCGGGGGGAACGCTGGTTGACATTGGATTGGGGGAAGTGGGACATAGAGGATCAAACTATGCCATGCTCCGCCTCTTTGAGGGAGATTACGAAAGCGCCTGTACATGGGCATATCCAGGGATCGGGCCGATGGGGTGCTGGCAGTTGGCCAGGTTTGCGATAATACCGGTAGTAACTTTTCTGGCTTGTGCCCAGAGAGTACCTTGGTGCAGTAGGGCGTTGATACGACAAAGTTTGCGGGATGCGAGGCGGTCAGAGATATGCGTATTGCTAAAGGGTTAGGGGTTCGTTATGCCGTAGCGGCGGTTTGCGTGCTGGCGGCGTTGCTGACGGACTGCTCGCGGGATCCGAACGTGCGCAAGCAGAAGTACCTGGAGAGCGGCCAGCGCTACTTCGATAAAGGCCAGTACCGGGAAGCGGCAATTCAGTTCCAGAACGCCATTCAGGTGGATTCGCGGTTCGCCGACGCCCACTACAAGCTGGCGCTGACCGCCATGAAGCTGCAGCAGTGGCCCACCGCCTTCCAGGAGCTGACCACTACCGTCCAACTACAGCCGGACCAATATGCCGCGCACCTGGACATGGCCAACCTGCTGCTCCTCAGCCGTCAGTACAGTGACGCCAAGGAGCATCTGGATCTGCTCGCGCAAAAACAGCCCGACAATCCCGACGTCTATGTCGCACGGGCGAACTACGACGCCGGCATGAATAACACCACGGCCGCGCTGGCGGACATGCGGAAGGCGTTGCAACTGGATCCCAACCGCTCCGATTCCTATCTGAATCTGGCCATGCTCCAAATGCACGGGCAACAGTGGGACGCGGCGGAAGCGAGCTTCAAGAAAGCGGCCGAACTGAATCCCAAGTCGACGAATGCGCTGGTCTCGCTGGGGAACTTCTACCAGACGCGCGGACGATTCCCCGAGGCAGAGCAGTTGTTCCGGCGGGCGATCGACTCGGCCAAGGACGATCCCAGCCCCAGGCTCTCTCTGGCCACCCTGTACATGGCCGAGAACAAGCTCGGCCCCGCCGAAGATTTCCTGCGCCAATCGAAGCAGGATTTTCCCAATGATTCCGTGGGCTACCGCATGCTTGGAGATTTCTATTTTGCCAACAACCAGCTCGACAAAGCCCTCGCCGAGTATGCCACGCTGTATCGGGACCATGCCAAGGATCTGACGGTGAAGAAGAATTACATTCAGCTGCTGATCCTGAAAGACCGGTTCGACGAAGCCCGCAAGTTGAATGACGAAATCGTAAAGGCGAAGCCGGATGACTCCGACGCCCGGGTTTACAAAGGCGAGATCGAGATTCACGACGGCAAGGCCGGCGACGCCGTCAATACTCTGCAAGCCGTCTTGAAGAACGAACCCGATAACGCCGTAGCGCATTACCAACTCGGCATGGCTCTCGACCGGCAGGGCAGCGCCAACCGGGCGGAAGGCGAGTGGCGCGCTGCGGTTCGACTGCGTCCCGACATGGCGGAAGCGCACCGGGCGCTGGCGGGTATGGCCATACACCGCGGCGATGCTGGGGGGTTGGCGCAGGAAGCGGACCAGATCATCGCGCTGCAGCCCGCCTCTCCCGACGGATACCTGCTGCGCGCGGTGGCCGACATCAATCGCAAGCAGTTCGCAACCGCGGATGAAAATCTTAAGCGGTCTCTGGAAAAGGCGCCCAACAATCCCGCCGCTTATGTGCAGCTGGGAAACCTGCGGATGGCGCAGAAGCAGTTACCCGAAGCCCAAAAAGCCTTTCAGCAGGCGCTGGACCAGGATCCGAATTCCACCGACGCACTGGGCGGCGTGCTCAACGTGGAGCAGTTGCAGAAGCAACCCGACAAGGCCCTGGCCACCGCCAAGGCACAGTCGGACAGGTATCCCAAGAACGCCGGATTCCACATCATGGTGGGCGCACTTCTGGAACAAAAGAAAGATCTAGCGGGGGCGGAAGGGGAGTACAAACAAGCCTCCGACTTGGATAAGAAGAACAGCGAGGCGCTGGTTAAGCTTGGCATGGTGCAGAACGCGCGCGGCAACCCCGATCAGGCGCTGCAAACTTATCTTGATGGGGCGAAGAACAATCCCAAGGAAACCGCTTTCTACCTGCTGGCGGGCGGCGTCTACGAGACCCGGCAGGATTGGGACCACGCCAAACAGCAGTATCAGAAGGTACTGGAGATTCAGCCGGAAAATCCGCTGGCCTCCAACAATCTGGCCTACGTGATGCTGCAGCAGGGCGGCAATGTGGACGTCGCTTTCGCCATGGCGCAGACGGCCCGGCGTCAGCTTCCGGATAATCCGAACGCCGCCGACACCCTGGGCTGGGCTTTCTACAACAAGCATGTCTACACCTCGGCCACTAACCTGTTCAAGGAAGCGGTCAAGAAGCAACCGGACAACGCGCTCTTCAACTATCACCTGGGACTCGCGTACGCCAAGAGTGGCAAGGCCGCGCTCGCTCGGCAGCAACTGGACCGCGTGGTGAAGATCAAGCCGAATTTTCCGGAAGTGGAAGAACTGCGGCGGGCGGTGGCGGAGGCGAAGGGGTAGAGGCCGCTCATTCCGGCAGAACCACGCCAAACAGTTCGCGCAGTTTGGCGCGCCATTCTTGGTCTCCCGAGAGCAGTCCTTCCTGTCGCGAACTTCCGCGTGTCTCAATCAACTTTTCGTCCGACAAAGTGACGCGACCTTCGGGAGTGGCCAGCGAGCATATTCGATGGCGAGTGAAATGCGACTCGGACGAGGTCTGATGATAGTGGCACATCCCCGCAAAATCCGAGAGTTCACGTGGGTGGAGGGTGAATGCGTATTCTCTTTTCCACTTGCCATCGGCCATGACCTCCAGGCCAAAGACGCTATCGATGGATGTCAGGCGATAGACTCGGCCGTTTTGCGGCTGCCCTACGCGGGATTCGAGGCGTAACGGTTCCAGGAAGCCTTCTCCAAAGCCGACGTCGGCCAACCATGGTTCCTGGAGATCGACGCGCAGCGTGAGGTGGTCGAATTCGGGGCCGTGGCTACCGTCTTCGCGAGCGACGCGAGCTGAGAGTAACGTCACCCGGAACCCAAGCGCTCGCAATAGGGCGGCAAAGGCTCCATTCAATTCGTAGCAGAAGCCGCCGCGATGTTCATTCACGATTTTGTGCAGAATGCGGCTTTCGTCACAGACGATTTCTCGGCCCATGCCGATATCGAGATTTTCGAAAGGGACTGCGAATAAGTGCGCGCGATGGAGAGTACGAAGCAGATCGACGCTGGGATAATCGACGCCGGGCGTCAGGGACCCCTCGTAATGAATGCGCTGTAGATAGGCTTGAACGTCCATGTCGGCAGCCGGAGACGGGGCAAGCCCCGTCTCTACACCGGCAGTTCTTCCTGCGCCCATCCGCCCGCCGCTTCAACCTTGGGCTCGCTGGCAAGATCCAGGATCAGTCTTTCTAGAACCAGCCGCTTGCCGGGAGGATTCGAGCGTAGCGCCAAATCGGCTTTCGCGACCAGGCGAATCGAGCGCGTCAGTTCGCGCTTCGATTTGTAGCGCCGCGCCTGCCGGATGATATCGTCGGCGGCAAACGGGGGCACGCGAAAACCCTGCCACAATGCCGCCCAAAGCATGCGCTGGTCGCGCACGTTGCGCTCCAGGATGACCAGCATCTGGCGAAAAGTCTTGGCCAGCATATAGAGGTGGCCGATGGCCGCGTCTTCGCCGTCGCCGCTTGAAAGCAGCGCATCGAGGACTTCGAGGGCGCGCACTCGGTCTTTGGAAGAAATCGCGTCGGTCAACTCGTACAGCGAGCGCTGTTTGGCGGCGAGCACCATGGTCTCAACATCGCCGAGCGTGATTTTTTTCTTTTCGCCGACGTAGAGAATCAGCTTCTCCAGTTCGTTCGACACCATCATCATGTCGCCGCCCAGCGCATCCACCAGTTCGCGAGCGCCATCGGCGTCGATCTTGACTCCGCGCGACGCACCGTACTCGCCAATCCAGCGGACGGCCTGCCCCTCCTGCACGCGCGACAGTTCCACAATGCCGCAGAACGGACCCAGGTCGTCGCGGATCTTCTGGTAGCGGTCTTTGTCGGTCATCTCCATGCGGCGGGCGTCGGCGGGAATGCTGATGTGATCGGCGACCAGGACCAGAAGCGCATCGGGATTGGGATGCTTGCAATAGGCTGCGATGGCTCCGATTTTTTCAGCATTGGAGCTCGAGCCGCGGCCGAACAACGTCTTCACGCCGCGCACGAAGAACACCTGAAAGGGCGCCATCAGCGAGGGGGTGCGGGCGCGATCCAAAACTTCAACCAGCGAGGTCTCGGCGAGGTCGAACTCAAACAAGCCGAAGTCGCGCGAGTCGGGCGCCACCAGGTGCTCCAGAATGGCATCGCGGCAGCGCTTGCGAAAAAACGCTTCATCGCCCACCAGCACGTAAGCCGGCTTCAGCTTGCGCGACTCCACCTCGGAGAGAAAGCGGTCGGCCTGAGTGAAGGTATGCGTCATCGATCGTTGCCCTCCAACATCAGTAGGCCTCCAGAATGTTGGCCACCAGCGTCCGCGCGAAATCCCGCGACAAGCGATCGACGGCGGGAGAATCTTCTTCGAAAAAACTGCGGAGATCGCGCGATATTTCGTACTGATCGTGAAATAGATAAGAAGGATTATCGAAAAGCACCTTGCCCTGACGGTCGGTCAGCGTCACCTGTATGCTCACGGTGACCAAAGCGCTGGCCGCGCGCCCGGTTTGGGAGTCGTAAGCCAGCGGAGTCGCCGATGCCGATACCACCGTCGCCTTCAGCACCGCATCCGCGTCGCCTTTGGCTTCATGGATCACGCGATACTGAGTACGGGCGTTGAATTCGCGCACCACGGCGTCGGTCAGCAGTTGCTCGATGCGAAACGTCTGACTCTGGCTCACGAAACCCGGTATCGCGATGGTGCGGATGTTCTGCGGCAGTTCGACCTTATTTCCCGCCGTGTGATAGCCGCAGCCAGTCGAGGTCAAGGCCAGACCCACTCCGAGCACCATGACCGCCGCCCATGGTGTCACCGTGATTGCATCCGACTTCATTGCATCCGACCTCATTGCATCTGACCTCATTGAATCTGACCCCGGGGGCGGGATGCGGTCATGCTCTCGGCGCATTCGACCGCGGTCAACGCGGCCACGCGCAGATTGTCGGTCGTGGCCCAGAGCCACACTCCGTTCTTGCGATTGGCGTCGATGGCGATTTCGACCAGGATGTCTCCCTGACCGGCCGCGCTCACGCTGGTCGGCGTATCTTCGGGGCTTCCGGTCACCACCACGTGCTCTCCGGCCAGCGCCTGGGAAAAATCCGCGAGCGCGACTGGTTTCTCCATCTCCAGGTACACCGAGAAGCCGTGGCCGTGGAAGACGGGCGCGTGCAGCACCTGCAGGGCAGGCTCGGCCGCCCCGCGGGCGATTTGCCGGTAGTGCTTCCGGATCCTTTGCGACACCGCTTGCAGCGACAGATCCGATCTTTGTTCGCAGTGCGGCCCGTAGCGCGCCGCCAGGTTGAAGGCCACCTGGATGTCGAAGACGTTTTTCGGCAGTGGCTGGAAGGAGAGCAGATTCACCGTCTGCTCGTGCAGTTCGTCCATCCCCTTCTGGCCGTTCTCCGACGCCGGTTCAAACACGGTGGCAACCATGCGTTCGATCGGGGCCGCCTTCTCGCCGCGCAAGGCGAGCAGCGCGAGGACGGTGGCGGCGGAATGGGCAACGACCACCGGGCCCGGTTGCAACTCGGGCGCCATGGGCTGGCCGGTCTGGCGCTCGATCCATCGCTCGATCCAGGGCGAGCGGATCGAGGCGCCCGCCTCATCTTCGAGTGCGAACGAGAGATCCACGATGGTATTGCCCAGGTCGCGCGCCAACATCCAGTTATTGCGCGTCGAGCGCGGGTCGGAAGCGAAGAAAGCGAAGTCCACGCGTTCGAATCGCTCCGAGCGGATGCTCTGAATGAAGCTCATCTCATCGCCGGCCGCCTCCAACTGCCCGAGGGACTGGTCGTCATCGAGCAACCGGATATCGGCAGCGGGGAAATTCCGTTCGTGCAAGACTTCGGCAATCTCCTTACCCTTGAGTGACGCCGCGCCCACGATCGCCACGCGATAAGGCTTCGCGCCGCGGGGATCGGCCTGCGCAGGGTCGGACTTGGAAAGGGGAGGCTTCGAAAGCGGAGTCATGGAGTCGGCGATGCCTCCCGGTACACCGGAGGCGCCGGCGGAGTCTTGCGGCGGAAGATCCATTGCAGTCGCCACAGGACGCCCGAAGCCATGTATAAGATCGCGATGGCGAAAAGCGCCGGCCGGGAAAAGAACCAGATCGACGCGCCGACGATGCCAAACAGCACGATCAGTCGGAAGGGGCGCCGCGAACCAAAGTCAATATCCTTGAAGCTGTAGAAACGCCACGTGCTGACCATGAGATAACCGACCACCACGACCATCATCAACCAACTCATCGCCGTCCACCAGGAAGTCACCGGCGACCCGCCGGAGAAGTGGACCATGGCCGCGATGACTCCCGCGCCGGCCGGAATCGGCATGCCCACGAAATATTTCTTTCCCGGACGCCCGGGATTCGAGGGCTGCGGATTCTTGGCAATGTTGAAGCGCGCCAGCCGGCTCGCGCCCGCCATGAGAAAGGCGAAGCAGGCTACCGAGCCCAGTTCTGTAATTTTCTGGCGCAGCTCGGGCGCGATGACCAGGGGCAACAGATGGAAGCCCCACATCCAGGCGAGCAGTGCCGGGGCAACGCCGAAGGCGATCACGTCGGCCAGCGAGTCCAGTTCCCTGCCGAAATCGCTGGTGGTGTGGGTGAGGCGCGCAATGCGGCCGTCCAGGCCGTCGAAGAATACGGCAAAGCCGATGGCCTTGGCGGCGAAGTCCAGGTGCCAGGCTTCTCCCGAGGCGCCATGCACGGTCTGCAGAATCGCGTAGAACCCGGCTGCGATATTCGCTGTCGTGAACAGCGAGGGCAGGATGTACATGCCCTTGCGCAATTTTCCGCGCGAACGGTCCGATTCACGACGAAGTGGCTCTAGCTCTTCCATGTTCCTGCTTTCATATCTTGTAGAGACGCGGCTCGCCGCGCCTCGGTTGCTGCAATCGGCGTTTGCACCGCCGGCAGAAGCGCGAGGATCGTCGCTCCTCCCTTAACCCGATCGCCGGGCTTTACCTGGATGGCGGCATCACCATCGAACAGAACATCCACGCGCGAGCCAAATTTGATGAGCCCAACCCGCTCGCCGCAGGCGACGTGGTCTCCTACTTTAGGATGGAAAACAATCCGGCGCGCGATCAGACCGGCGATCTGCTTGAAGATTACGGTACGGCCATTGCCTTCGACGGTGACGATGTTCTGCTCGTTCTCCTCCGCCGAATGCGCCCCCATGGCGTTGAGAAATTTGCCGCGTTGATAGCGCGCCTCGCGGATCACTCCCGCAATCGGCGAGCGGTTCACGTGCACATCGAACACGCTAAGAAAAATGCTGATTCGGTTGCGCCGAGTTCCGAACGACGTCCCGTCCGAGGCCACGTCAGAGGCAACGACCGAAACATCGGTCACCTTGCCATCTCCAGGAGAAACCACTGCCCCGGGTGTCGTCGGAATCTGACGCTCTGGATCGCGGAAGAACCACAGAAAGAAAGCTGCCAGCAACAACAGCGGGAGGGCGTAAGGCCAAGCCGCCAACCACGCAATAATGGCCGCAGCCAGCACGCATCCCGCACCATAAAAATAGCCGTCTCGCACCATGGGAATTCAGAATGATTATAGAGCGAGGCTGTCGCGTTCTACATAACTGCAATAAAAAAAGGCGCTTAGAAGCACCCTGTAGGATGGCATGATTGGGGTGGTGCCGTGCGTTGTGCTCGCGATTCCGGCCCGATTGCCCGGGCTTGTCCTCTAGGCAGACTGCCGCTGGACCTGCATTTCCAGAGTCTGCATCTGGTCTTTGAGGCGCAGCTTCAGTTTCTTCAGCCGCACTTCTTCCAGTTTTTCGTCGTCGGTGAGGTATCGCTTTTGGGTGAGGGATTCCAGCCGTTGGGAGTATTGCGAGTGCTCCTGAACCAGCCGCTGGAACTCGTCATGGCCAGTCAGGAGTTGGTCTCTTGGAGTCAGCATCCTTGCTAGACCTCCTGCTCTTTAAGTTACTGCTCGGTTAAAAAGTACCACAGTAATTGGTAGCGGTTCAATGGAATTTCATAGATAGATTTCCACCGTGGGAGTGGGCCCTGCGGCACCAAAGTTGACCATAAAATGGTGCAAGAATGACGGGTTCGGTCAACTCAGGGCCCTAGCCGGAGCGTGTAGAGAATCGCACCTTCCGGCGGATTTTTGTAATACGCCCGGCGGCGGCCCACCTCGCGAAATCCGTGTTTTTCGTAGAGCCCGCGGGCTGCCAAATTCGATTCACGGACTTCGAGCAGAAGGGCTGACGCCGCCTCATTTTTCGCGCGCTGAATCAGGGCCCCCAGCAACGCGTTGGCGATGCCCCGGCGGAGGAACCCGGCGGCCACCACCACGTTCTCGATCTCCCACTCGCCCGCGACAGCCTGCGCACACACAAATCCGCAAAGCCGGCCTGCTTCCTCGGCTACCAGAATTACTCCGTTACTCACCAACTGGTTGTACTGGTCGCGCTTCCAGTGCGCCGCACCCGGTGCCTGCTGTTCGATGGCGAGAATCGCCGGCACATCGTTCAACGCAGCGGATCGGATGACCGCGGGCATAGATAGTGACAGTGACAGTGACAGTGACCGTGACCGTCTCACGCTTTCGGCTTCGCGAAAATTTCGGCGTCGGAATGGCGGATGTAGTTAGCTTCCAGTTCTTCGGGACTCACCGTCTCGCCCCGCCGCAGATGCTCCCATCCCAGCCGGGCAATCACTCCGCTGTTCGGATATTCAATGCGCTCAACCTGGCTGCCGGCATCTCCAGCGATCTGGGCCAAGACGAGATCGGGCGTAACCACCGCCTTCCCCGTGGCTTCGGCAACAAACTCTTCCCGGCTGAGCAGGCGTTCGCTGTGCATGCGCAACCGGGGCCCAAGTTCGTAGTCGCCGGCATAAATGTCACCCCGGCCCGCATCCAGCGCCGCGAGAACCCGGCCACTGGCTGCGCCGCTCGACGCCACCGCTTCCAGCAAGGAAACCGCTGCAATCGGCTTGTTCAGGACTTCGGCCAGCGCCTTGATCGCCGCCAAGCCGACTCGTAGTCCGGTGAACGAACCCGGACCGGACACCACGGCAAATCCGGCGAGATCGCTCTTGCGGTGTCCGTGCTTTTCGAGCAGCGCCGCGATCTGCGGCACCAGCCCCGCGGAAAACGTGCCCCCAGCCAGTGGGACGATCTCGATTTCAATGACCGCGCAGCTCTCCCCGGCCCCGCACCTTGCCAGTGCGATGCTGCCCTGCTTACCCGAAGTATCGACGGCGAGAAGTAGCTGGGACATTTGTAATTGGCAATCTTCGCCAACGCGTCCAACCTGCGCTTTCAAAATCTCAAACTACCCGTTACAAATGGCTGCTCTCGACCAGCTCCAGCAGCACGCCCGCCGCGCTCTGCGGATGCACGA
>JBGPFV010000066.1:0-9731 GCA_041483535.1 Terriglobia bacterium
AACGGCAGCGTTGCTCGTCCTGCTGAGTATGACTGCACTGGCCGCCACGGGCCGGTACGACCAGCAGATTCAGCAGGCGGTTAGCCGGAAGATTCACGACACCAAGCAACTGCAGAGCGTGAGCTCCAGCGTCGAGGACGGCATCGTGACCCTGACCGGCACGGTCGCCCTGTATCAGGACAAGCTCGACGCCGCCAAGAAAGTGAAGAAGCTCGCGAACGTCACTGGGGTTCGCAACCAGATCGCCGTCGCCGGAGAAAACGTGCCCGATAGCCAACTCCAGAAGAAACTGGCAAGGCAGTTGGCCTATGACCGCGTCGGATACTTCGACAACTCTTTCAACTATCTTGCGCTCAGCGTAAAAGACGGAGTCGTAACCATGAGCGGCGACACCATGTGGGATGTACCAAAAGACGACGCGCTCGCCATTGTGGCGCGCACGCCTGGCGTCAAGGACGTGGTGAACGATGTAAAAGTTCTGCCGGTTTCGGGTTTTGACGATTCCATCCGAGTGCGCACCGCGCTCGCGATTTATCGCGACTCGGTGCTCGGTAAATACGCGACCGACCCGGCGCACCCGATCCGCATCGTGGTAGACAACGGACACGTGACCCTCTACGGAACCGTCGAAAACACGATGGACAAAACCATTGCCGGAATACGAGCCAGTTCGGTACCGGGCGCGTTCAGCGTCGAAAACAAACTGGTGGTGGACTAACCGGTGTGGGTTAACGGGTGAACCACTAAGGATTTGCTTTCTCTCCCGGGGTGCGGCGCAAGCCGCGCCCTCTTTTTTGCCGTCTGGGCGATATGGACTCTCAGCGGCTCCGCGCTGCGGGTTTCCACTTGTTCAGGAATGCCAGGAAATCTTCCGGGGCGAGCGCTCGCGCATTTTCGAATTCGCCGTTCTTCTGGCTGTAGACCAGCTTCCCGTCGGGGTCGAGCACGGCCAGTCCTGGGATGCCGCGCTTCAGCGGAACTTCGTACTTCGTCATCAGGTCCTGATTCTTGTCTCCGTTTCCGATGTCCACGTGCACCACGTAATAGTTTGCGGCGAGAATCGGCGCCAGATCCGAACGATGAAAAGCCGCATCCAGCACGTGGCAGTCATAGCACCAGTTGGCGCCAAACACGACGATGACGCGCTTGTTCTCCGCTATAGCCTTCTCCAGAAGTTCTTTGATTTCGGCGCGTGCGTCGGCCCGTTCGTTATAAATTTCTTTCTCTTTTTTAACCGCCTGGCCAAAGCAGACTGCGCCGGGAACGGCCACCGCCATCGCAAGCGTCAGCGTCCAAATCAGCCGAGGGAGCTTCATGTCGGGTCTCCTGCACTTGAGAGGTGACGCCTGAGTATAACTCGGGAAAAGTCGCTCTCAGCTCTCGGCCTTCGGCTCTTACAGCGGGTGCCCCGTCCAAGCTCCGCTTGGGGCGGGGGTTTTGGGAGCCGCGACGAGACTGGCGCGCTGTGTTTTGTCCTTTAGTTCGCCTTGCGGGAGTGCACCAGCTTCAGGCCATCGCTCTGCAGAATGCGCTGGATCTGATGTTTAGCATGGACGGTCCAGGGCCCGGTGGTGTCGAGCTTCACGTAGGCGCGCCAGTGCAGCAGCGCCTTGCGGGGCTCGCGCATCTTCTCGTAGGCCAGCGCGATGTTGTAGTGCGCGTCCGCGTAGGTGGGCGCCAGTTGAATCGCCGTCTTGTAAGTGTCGATCGCTTCCTCGACCCGTCCGGTTTCGTCGAGCACGTTGCCCAGGTCGAAATAGGCGAGCGCGTAGCGGGGATCGATCTGAATCGCCGAACGGTAATGGCTTTCGGCGAGCCCGTATTCCTGGCGGTTGTAATAGAGCGTCCCCAGATTGATGTGCGCGGCCGCGTGCATGGGATCCATATCGAGCACCTTCACATAAACGGCGATCGCCTCGCTCTGCGTCGAGGGATTTTCTTCCAGCATAATCCCGCGCGCAAACAAGTCGGCAACGTCGGTAACCACCAGTTCCGGTCCATTGCGCGGCGGGCTGGTCACGACTTTTTTTTCTTCGGACAAGAAGTCGAACATGAACTGTCCGGCGATCGGCTCCACCAGCCGCCCCTGGTGCCGGAAGGCGACGCGGTGTCCGCTCCGGTAAGCTCCGGCCTCGAGCAGTGGATTCTCCATGCCCGCAACCTGTTTCTGCATGGCATCGAGCGATTGCCGGATGACGGCCGGACGAACCCGCTGCGCGCACAGATCGCGCACTTTCTTGATTTGCACCAGATCGAAAAACGAGTAGTCTTCGCCCGCCGTCACCAGTCCCGCCTTCTCCCAGGTGTGAAGCTGGCGAGGAGCGAGCCGGAGAATGCGCAGCAGGTCGGCGCGGCTGTAGCGATACACGGCGGTCTAACTCTCTCCCCGATTATCCGGAACTTAAGTGCGGGAATGCAAGTAGCAACCCGGTGGAAGGCTGTGGAGAATCGGGCCGAAATGGCACAAAAGGGGTAGAGATTCTTGCCTGCACTGGCTCCGACGAAGCAACCCGAAACTTACCTCGCACTCGCGAATCGCATTCCTGTAGAGACGGGGCTCGCCCCGTCTCCCGCTGCTAGCTCGAGAACCCGCGGCGCCAGCGGAAACGCGGCAAGCCGCGTCTCTACGGAAAATTCAATTTCTCGATTTGTCGGGCATAGTGTTGTGTGCGCTGCCTGAAGAAGTATCTCGCCACCACCGCAAACTCGCGCCCTGCCCCTGCTGGCGTGGAAGAATCCGCCGGTCTCCAAGCATCGCCGCAGGGTAGCAACTGAAATGCTCGACGAGCTCCCTTGCACCCTTTCTTCGGTTGCATCGGAGTCGCACCGGCGGATGGCGAGGCGCGCAGCTCCGTCGTCCCCGCGGAATTCGGTGGCAACATGGACTCGCCCGAAGCCAGCGTCGGCAACACCGTGTATTTTCCGGTGAATGTGAAGGGAGGACTGTTCTACATCGGCGACGGCCATGCCGCCATGGGCGATGGAGAAGTCGCCGGCACCGCCATCGAGGTCCCGCTGAAGGCGCGCGTGCAGTTGAGCGTGATCAAGGGCCGCACCATCGCCTGGCCCCAGTTCGAGAACGACGACGCCATCATGACCGTTGGTGCTTATCGTCCTCTGGATGATGCGCTGCGCATCGCGTTCACTGAACTTGTGCACTGGATCCACAAAGACTACGGTTTGTCGGAACTCGACGCGTATGAACTGTTGTCGCAAGTCGCGCGGATTCATCTCAACGAAATGGTGGATCCGAACTACGTGGTGGTCGCCTCGGTAGAGAAGAAATATTTGCCCGCAAGAAAAAAGTAGGGTTTCTCAGTTCCCGGGAAGTTCCGAGGTTGTGTGGTGGCGGGGCTCCGCCCCGCCCGGACGGGGCGGAGCCCCGTCCCCACACTCGGCCACGGCTGCTCTGTCAGCCTCCCGAGCAACGATGGCCTGAAACTTCCGCAGCACATCTTCGGGAATAGACGGCTTCCGCCAGTTGCTCACCAGTTCGTCGACCCGGGCCCGGGCTCGCGTGAACACGTCGCTCGGTGGCTCCGACCCGCGCGCGCTGCGATCGATCACCGCCGACGGGAGATGCTGCTCCTGCCGAAACAGCGCCCGCGTTTCCTTCAGCTTGAGAAAGTTTCCGGAGAGCCCGGTCTGCGCGAACATGCCGGTGGCCAGGCTCCCGCCAGCAACGCCGTCGCCAACGCCCCGCACCAGCCGCTGCGCCGAGGCAATCGACTCGGCATCCATGACCAGCTTTTCCACGCTGTGGCAGGCGAGGGACTCGATCATGCCCGCTCCCGAAATCATGTTGATGCCCGCGAGCGCTCCCAGCATCGCCGAGCGCGCACTCTCCGCCCCGGCCTGCGCATCCACGAACTTTGAATCGGTTGCGACCAGATAGCCGTGGGTGGGCAGGCCCAGATGCTTGCCGACTTCGGCGCACGCCATGTTCAGCATGGCGGTTTCCACCGCGCCCATGGGCGCGCCGCCGCTCCGCATGTCGAAGATGGCCGGAGCACCGCCCCAGACGATGGGTGCGCCCGGTCCCGCAAGTTGGTGCAGCACAATGCCCGCCAGCGATTCGGCCGCGTGCTGCGTGACCGAACCAGCCAGCGTCACCGGAGCGGTACCACCGGCCAGTGGCATGGAGACGAGTTCCGCGGGCACGCCGGCGCGGGCCAGATCGAGCAGGTTGTGCGATCCGAACTCCGACCAGTTCAACGGCGGCGACGGACATACATCAAAAACTGCCCGCGGTTGCTGGCGTAACTTGTCTCGGCCGCCGCTGTCGGCGGCGAGCAAGTCGACCATCCCGCCCAGACCCGCCGCGGAGAACGACCCGGTCACCACCGGCTTGTCCGAATGCTCGAGGACTACGAACAGCCGGTAGAGATCGCCGATCGCGTTCGGCAACCCACTATCGCTACACACGACGGCCGTCGATTGCGCCGCGAACTGCGGCAGCATCTCCGTGACTTGAACGATGCGCACCAGGTCCCGGGTTTCCGACGGCCGCGCTTCCAGCGTATCGGGATCAAGCATTTGCACGCAGCAGGAGCCGGGATCGAACTGCACGTCGTCGCCGCCGTAGTGAACCGCTTTCTCTCCCTGGCGGCTGTACAGGTAGAAGTCCGGCGGCGCCGATGCCAGGCACTTGCGGACCAGGGCTTCGGGAAGGCGCGCCACCCGGTCATTGTTCTCGCCCTTTTTCTCAACTCTGACTTCAACTCCCGCCGACTGCAAGAGCTCCACCACTGCCGTGCCCACGCGAACTCCAGGGTTCATCAGCAGCTCGAATGCTTCGCCGAGAATGCGGCCGATGAGATCGGGACTGAGGAGTTGAACTCTGGGTCTCATGCCGGGACCGTTCCTTTATTCGCGACTTTGTTCGTCACTTGACCCATCAGACTCTTGGCCAGTTCCAGGGCATCGATGGCGTTGCGAGAGTAGCCGTCCGCGCCAATTTCAGCTGCCCACTTTGAGGTAACCGCGGCGCCGCCAATGATCGCTTTAATCCGTGGCCGCAAACCATTCCGGTCGAGCGCTTCGATGACGGCCTTCTGGCCAGCCATGGTCGTCGTCAGCAAAGCCGAGACGCCAACGATGTCGGCATCCACTTCCTTGGCCTTGGCCACAAACTGCTCGGGAGTCACGCTGGTGCCCAGATCGAAAATCTGGAATCCGCTGGCGGAAAGGATGGTGGCGACGAGGTTCTTGCCAATGTCGTGAATGTCGCCCTTGGCGGTCCCCAGGACGACCTTGCCCAGAGCCTCACGCTCGGAGCCGCGCTTCAGCATCTCCGGTTCAAGAACGCTCATGGCAGCCTTCATCGCCTCGGCCGACGCCAGCAGATCGGGCAGAAACATTTGCCCGCAGCCAAATTGCTCGCCGGCGAACGTGATCCCCACCGCAAATCCTTGATTCACCGCTTCCAGCGGATCGACACCGCTGGCCAGCGCTTGCCGCGCCAGTTCCGTGGCTGTATCCGGCGCGCCATCGACGATGCTTTGGCGCATCGCTCCAAAAAGTTGATCCGGCACAGAGCCTCCCCCGGCGATCAACCCTGCAATCAGGCGATCCGCGCTACGATTGTATTCCGGCGGGAAACCACAAAACTGTGACCCAGCGCACGCCCAAAGGTCACATCCAGCAAAAAACTCCTGTAGAGACGGGGCTTGCCCCGTCTCGGCCTGCCTAATCATCTTAGTTCGCGCGGGTTGGGGAAGGGCGCGGGTTTTCGGACAAAGCGGCCCAATGGAGTCGCGCACGAACCCCGCCCCGGAGGGGCATCTGCCCATAGCCCGGCGCTTCAGCGCCGGGAAAAGTAGGAGAAAGACCGCTGGCGTCGAACTCGATTCGCTTGACCAGGAGAAGCTAAGAGCTCGGATGATCCAACAAGAACTTCACGGCGTCGACCTCGTCCACCGCGAGCTTTCTGTGGTGGGAAGTTGCTTAACTGTGATCCAACACATCCCGGAGCGTTCTGAAGGCAAGAGAATGGAGCCGACGATCGGACTTGAACCGATGACCTGCCGATTACGAATCGGCTGCTCTACCAACTGAGCTACGTCGGCCTGTTTCTTTAGTTTACCAAATCGCGGCTGCGCGGCTTTTCAGAAGCTCAGGGAAATCTCATTCCGGTCGGCAGGAATCCGCAAATCAATTCCGCGTTCGTGGTTGGCGGCAATGGTCGCGTCGAGGTCGAGCCGGTCAAGCCCGATCATGCGCTGCTGACGGCCAATGCTGTAAGACAAATTGCTTGCCGTGAGCAGAAACCGCCGAGTTTCCAATCGCTCTCCGTTGGCCAGAATAAATATGGTCGGCGGTAGCATCTTGACCGCGCTTGAATTCGCAGCGACCGGAATCTCGATGACCTGCGCCTTGGGTACAGAAGGTGCCGGTGTCTGCGAAATGACGACCGGCGGCACAGGCCCATTCGTCGCCGCTTCCGTTTCCGGTTGCTCGTACCCATACGGCTCGTCGTACGGCAGAGAATACGGGACAAAAACCGAACCGAAGCCGTCGTGATGGAAGCGGGAACGCCCCGCAAAGAATCTGTTTGGCGAGCCGCGCCGCCCGGCAAAACCTGAGCGACCAAGCGATCTGGCGGCATTGCCGTGAAATGTCGCCGCCGCTCGCTGCGCTTGCAAAGACCCGTCCAGAAGGAAGGCGACCAGCAGCGCAAATAAAGCTGTCCGCGGCATGTGGAGATTATACCCGTGTTCCGGCCGGAGCGAGAGTCCCCCACGAACCGCCTAAACATCCTTCAGTTGTTCCTCATCCATCCCGAAATAGTGACCCAGTTCATGGATGACCGTAAGCCGGATTTGTTCGCGGATTTCGGCCTCGCTGCAGCAGACCGCTTCAATATTCTTCTGGTAGAGCACGATGTGATCGGGCCCTGCCGCTACGTCGAAGATGCTCTTCTTGGTCGTCGGCACGCCATGGAAGACACCCAAAACCAGCCGCCTCCGCGATCCCGGCCGCATGGACCGAGACCTCTGGTGCGGCGGCGCATCCTCGACCAGAACCGCCACGTTACGAATGCGACTGCGAAATTCTTGCGGCAGCGAGTCCAGCGCCTCCTCGACCACCCTGACGAATTCTTCGCGCTTCATCGCCTTCTTCCTCGTCTGACTCTAGAGCCTTAAGCCCCGAAGTCGAGTACCAGAGCCGAAGCGCGTACATCCTTGCGCGCAAGCGGGGCCAATGAATTTCGTTGGCGGCTACGCCGCCTGCGCCAGCGCCTTGTACTCCTCGTCGGATTGCGCAGGCAGAAGCACCCACAGCGTGTAGATGCCGAGGGCAGTTCCGATCGGGACGTTCAGCAGCGCCACGAAACCCACCACCAGGGCAACCGTTCGCGCCCACTCCTGCCGCTGCAGCAAACCCCAACCGGCGATGATACCGGCCGCGGCTTTCGCCAGAATCAACCATCCAATAAAGCTGAGCAGAGGACGCAGCCAGACCGTGACCTCGGGCGGCGGGCCGTCGGGAATATGGATCGCGCCGCGCAACCCGCCGAAGACCACTTGTGCAACGACGATCACGGCGACTCCTGCCACCACGTGCAGCGCCGAGTACGCCATCCACAGAATCCCCACCAGTCGTCTATGTTCGCGAACCCGGCTGCGCCGAAGCTCCATCTGTCCCAGCACGGTCTTCCCGCAGCGTCCGCAGCGTGACTGTCCCGATTGCAACGGCGCACCACATTGATCGCAATACATCGTTTCTCCTCCACACCACACGTTTGTCCAGTGAGTGATACGGATGCGAGCAGTTCCCAGTTCCCAGTTCTCAGTTCGGACTCGTGAGCTTTTCACTGAGAACTGACAACTGAGAACTGCTCTGAAAACGAAAAGGCCACCCGGCAACTTGGGCGGCCTTTTCTTTCAAGGGAGAATAGTTCCAACGGAGCTTTCATCCATCAGAACTTTCTGCCGAAATCTTATGAGCCTTAAAAGCACAGTGTCAAGCAAAATTTGCGACTTAAATAGTCTTATTTTCAATAACTTACACAATACGTCCACAAGTCGCCAAACCGGATCGAAATTGGGTAAAATTCCCTCTTTTGACGCTAACGACATTTGATTGAGTAACTTAGCGCTCCCGGGGCGCCGGTCCGGGATGGTCTTCCAAGTGCAACGAGATGAATTCCATCGCCTCCCGGCGGTCAAACACCGAGTCGGGGAAAAACCGTTTCACGAGCACTCGCACGCCCCCAAATGCGATCCCCGCCACCAGCGCCAGTCCAACCACAATTCCGCAAAGCACAATTGCGTTGAACAGAAAGTTGGCCATGTTGTCTTTTTTGCTGGCGTAGGTATTTTCGTTCCAAGTGACATCGGCTTCGTAACTGATCGACGACATCAGCGATCGCGCCTCGCTTCTTGAAAGCGGGCCGGCCGCGATCACAATGATCGGACCGGTGCGTGCGTCGAAGAACGGTCCCACATCGACCATCGACGCCACCCCCGGCTGCGGTTGCGCAACCTGATGCGAGGCGTCAATCTGCCGCTGCCGTTCCGCGGCAATCTGCGGCGTCGGATATTCGATGAGCATCAGCGTGGCATCGCCCGCCGTCACCGTGTATCGCCCGATCACCACTTCCGCCCCAGCTTTGAAGTCCACCTGCGAACCCGGCAGTGGCGATCCGACCCGATCGAGCGCGACCGGACCCAGAATGTACTTCGTGGTGTTCGTCTGCAGAGCCTTCTTCGGCAAATAAGCTGGCAGCGAAGGCGGGCTGCCCTTGTTCCCTTCCCCCAGCGGCAGCAACCCGGCCAATTCCCGCAGTTGCGACGCCGACATCACGCTCATCTTGTCAAGCACCGCATCCACCAGCACGTTCCCCTGATAGAACAGCACGCGGTTATTCAGAAAAGCCGCCCGTCCCCCAATTTCCCCCTGCCCCATCTCCGCCGAGTAGTAGAAGGTGAAAGCGCCATAAGCGCCGCTGGCATCGCCAAACACCGCAGCCTTGATCGCCAGATTGCGGCCATCGTCGCGCGTGTAGGCCGCCTTCTCTAAACGCTGGAAGCCATACTCCTTCAGCACGGGCGCATTCACCGCATCGGCGATGGCCGGATCGTCGCTTCGCGCGACCGCACCCTTCACCTGCCAGCCGGCAAACTCGGCGGGAAGGACCGGGGCCGTAGAAACTGGCGCCGCAGAGACTGGGGTTGGAGCAACAACGGCCGGCGCGGTCGGCTCGGCAGCCAAGGCCCCGGCAGAAAGAAGAAATAGGAAGACAACGAAGAGTAATCGCAAGAATTTCATTCCAAAAAAGCGCACCCCTACTACCATTTTAGACTACTGGCAGGCCAAGAAAGTTTCCACCCGGGCAACTCAGTTCGTGGAGCGACGGCCGTCCTCGCCCGTCCGCGTTGAAGCGATCATCGGCAACCACCGTAAAAACATTACCATCGGTATTCAAAGCACAAGAAAGCCGGACTGTATCGTCCGGCTCCCACCAAAAAGTTCTGTCGCTTGTTTACCGCTCCCCGAACAGGTCGGTCATCGCCGCCGTGCTCGCGTCGCAAGCGTGGTTCAGGCAGGGCAATTCCAACCCGCCTTCCAGCGTACGCAGCAGTGAGAAGTGGGTGTAGAACCGCGCGCTCCGCCGGTGACCGGAGCCATAGTTCGTATCCACAATCGTAATCACCCGGTTCGTATTCGGCGCCAGGCTGTAGTCGTTTTCATCCCACAATACAACGATCGCGTTGTGCCCACGCTTC
>JBGPFV010000067.1:0-9722 GCA_041483535.1 Terriglobia bacterium
GGACAACGGCATGACGACGACGGCCCAGACGATTCGCATGAGCGGCGCGACGGGCGATGCCATTGCCGAGGGCAACGTCAAGAGCACGTACTCCGATCTGAAGGCGCAACCGGAGGGCGGCATGTTCGCCTCCTCCGACCCCATCCATGTGACCAGCCGCAGCATGACGGCGCATCGTTCGCCGGCGATTGCGGTGTACACGGGCGACGCCCGCTTGTGGCAGAACGCGAATGTGGTGGAAGCTCCCAGGCTGCAATTTGATCGCGACCACCGATCATTGCTGGCGCAGGGGTTGGCGCAGGGGACCTTGGCTCAACCAGTTTCGACCGTGCTCGTGCAAGTGGACAAGAGCGGGAAGGCGACCCCGGTCCGCATCACATCGGCGCGTCTGAACTATGCGGATGCGGAGCGGAGAATTGTCTTGGGCGGGGGAGTGACGGCGAAGGGGTCCGACGCTACACTGACCGGACAACAGATGACGGTGTTTCTGTCGCCGCAGGGCCAAACTCCCCAATCGCCGGCAGTTGCTGGACCGGGAACGCCTGGGCAAGTGGAGCGGATTGTGGCCGAGGGCAAGGTGGTGATTACGCAGCCGACGCGTCATGCCACCGGCGACCGGTTGGTGTACACGGCAGCCGAGGAAAAGTTCGTGCTGACCGGCGGACCTCCTAGCATTTTTGATGCCGAACGGGGCAAAATTACTGGCGATTCGTTGACTTTCTTCAGACACGATGATAGGGTGCTCGTAGAAGGACGAGAGACCTCCCCTACCATCACTAAGACTCCAGTGGCACGATAAATGCATACGCTAGCCACCGACGAAATTGGGAAATCCTATCGTGGCCGACGCGTTGTAAACGGTGTCAGCCTTCAGGTTCTACAGGGCGAGGTGGTGGGCCTTCTGGGGCCGAATGGCGCCGGAAAAACCACCACATTCTATGCAATCGTAGGTCTGGTTCCTCCCGATACCGGCAGGGTGCTGTACGACGACGAAGATATTACCAGCGTTCCCATGTACTTACGGGCGCGCCAGTACGGCATTAGCTATCTGCCTCAGGAAGCTTCGGTGTTTCGGAAACTGACGGTTGAGGAGAACATCCTGGCGGTGCTGGAAGTCCAGCCGATCTCCTGGCATGAACGCCGGGAAAAGGCGGAGAAGCTGATTGACCAGCTCGGGCTGGAGCATATACGGCAGAATCGTGGGTATGCGTTGTCGGGCGGGGAGCGGAGGCGGGTGGAAATCGCGCGGTCGCTCTGCATCAACCCCACGTTCATTTTGCTCGACGAGCCCTTTTCGGGAATCGACCCGATCGCGGTTTTGGATTTACAGAAGATCATTTCAGATTTGCGAGCCAGCGGGATCGGGATCCTGATCACGGATCACAACGTCCGCGAGACGTTGTCAGTCACGGATCGGGCGTACATCATCAACGAGGGTAGAATTTTCCGCTCCGGTACGCCGGAGGAGTTGGGAAGCGACCCGGAGGTACGGCGCGTTTATTTGGGGGAAAGCTTCTCGCTGGTGTGAGGAAAACCGTTGTCAGTTATCAGTTGTCAGTTATCAGTCAAAGCCGCTCTACTGAGAACTGAAGACTGACAACAGACAACTGAAAACAAGGTTTCTAGTTACCAAGGCGTAGGCGCATTGACCTTTCGTGTCCACGCGATCTACCTCGGTGCATGAGAAGCTAAGTTTTCCACACTCGGAGGTACCGGTCGTTACGGTCCAGACCGGGTGGGTGAGGAATAATTGAGTTCAAGGAGTGAAGAATCCGTTGCTCGTAAACCCGACTCTGACTGGGAACGGGCAACTGGCAACTACTTTTAAGGGGAGATGGTGCTTCTTCAGCACAAACTGAACGTCAAGTTATCGCAGCGGCAGATTCTGACGCCGGGTCTCGTGCAGATGGTGTCCGTGCTCGCGCTCAACAAGCTCGAACTCAGGGACATGATCAATGCCGAGATGGTCGAGAACCCGGTGCTGGAAGAGCTGGAAGATGCCGTCCCGATGCTCGACGATGTTGGACGCCAAGAGGAAGAGCGCGACCGGCTCGCCGCCAAAGCGACCACGACGGAAGAGGGCCCCCCGACCATTGCGGACGAGAAGAAGGATCCTTTCGAAGAGATCGATTTTGGTTCGTTTTTCCAGGATTATCTGGACCCCGGCTATCGCAGCTCGGGAGAAATGGAAGAGATCGAGAAGCCTTCGTTCGAGAACTTCCTGTCGAAGCCGGGGAACCTGAGCGATCACCTGCTCTGGCAACTGGGCGCGATTTCGGTGCGGCCGGCAGTGCATCAAGCGGCGGAGCTGATTATCGGGAATCTGAACGAAGAAGGATACCTGATTGCGAGCGACGAAGAACTGTTGGGCATTGCTCCGGTGGCGGCTCTCGAGGCCGATGTGGAAGTGGCGGCCAAGATCGTTGGGGAAGCGGAGGCGCTAGGGATTGCGGTCGGCGAGGCCCCGCCTGAAAGTTCCGACCTCGAGACTTCTGTCCTTGAGGCCTCGGTTCTCGCGCCGGAGGATCTGGCCGGGAAAGATGCGTCCCCTTCGCAGTCGATGGAGGAAGGCTCTGAAACGGATGCTTTGGTCGAGCCAGATCTTGAGCCGGAGGTTGCCTCAGAAATAACAGCCGAGGCTGCACTGCCCAGCGCGGCAGACGTCGGAGCGAACGGCGGAGCGAGTACGGGTACCGACGCTACGGGAACCACGGCCACGGGGGCGGCGGCAGTTCGGGCCCGCTATGCGTACGTAAACTTTACCGTCGCAGATCTGCACGAAGCGCTGGAAGTTGTGCGCCAGTTCGACCCGCCGGGCATCGCCTGTCGCGGCCTGCGCGAATGCCTGCTCTATCAGTTGCGCTACCATCTGGAGCAGTTGCCGCTGCACCCGAATGGCAACGGCCAGACCGAGCAAGTCGTGAAAGACGCGATTGCCATCGTCGATCAGCATTTGAAAGCGGTGACGCTGAAGCAGTTCAAGGAAATTGGGCGCGCGATCGGGCGTCCGGTGGAAGCGGTGCAGGCAGCGCTCGAGTATGTCCGCACGCTCGATCCGCGGCCAGGCTTGCGCTACAACAAAGTTCCGGCCCGGCTGATTGAGCCCGACGTCGCGTTCGTGAAGCATGGCGACGAATGGCTGGTCATCATGAACGATGAGGACATGCCGCAGTTGCGCTTGAATCCCGCGTACAAGCGGCTGCTGACCCGCGACGGCAACAATGACCGCGACACACGCAACTACGTCAAAGATCGCTACAAGTCCGCCATCCAGCTGATCAAGAACATCGAACAACGCAAGCAGACAATCACCAAGGTGTGCTACTCGATCGTGGCGCGCCAGCAGGATTTTCTGGAACGGGGAATCGATCAGCTGAAGCCGATGATGATCAAGGAAGTGGCGGAAGAAATCGGCGTGCATCCTTCTACCGTCAGCCGCGCGGTTGCCAATAAGTACGTCCACACGCAGCAGGGTGTTTTCGAACTGCGGTACTTTTTCTCCGAGAGCGTGCAAGGGCCCGAGGGCGGAGGCACGTCACTCCTGATTTTGAAACGGCGCGTCAAGAAGCTGATCGAAGAAGAAGATCCGAGCCGGCCGTTCACCGACGAACAGATCACCCGCATTCTGCAATCGCAAGGCATCCAGGTTACTCGCCGAACCGTCGCGAAGTATCGGGAAGACATGAAGATTCCGAGCACACATCAGCGAAGAGTGAAAAAATAATTGCAGAGGTCAGAGGTCAGATTGCAGAGGTGGAACCAAAAGCTCCGCGCTTGAGGCTTTTCACCTCTGCAATCTGACCTCTGACCTTTGACCCGGCCTTTTTAGACTGAGCAATCGTGGAGGTTGCCTGATGAACGTGGAATATACCGCGAGAAAATACCAAATCACTCCCACCATCCGCAAGGAAGTTGAAACCGGCCTCAACAAGATCCGCAAAATTCTGGGCGACCGATTCGAAACCAAGGTGATTCTGGCGGTCGAAAAGCGCCAGCACAAAGCCGAGATCACGATCGATCCGCCCAACGGCCCGATTGTAGGGATCGCTCAGACCACCGACATGATGTCGGCCATCAGTCAAGCGCTCGACCACCTGGAAAAACAGGCACTCAAACATAAAACGAAATGGCTGAGCAAGAAACGCAAGGCGGGCAAGAAGTTTGATGGCCAGTCGTTACAAGACAACCTGGAGGCGGCGCTCGGACTGGCGGAGAATGCTACCGTTTCCGTTCTGGTGCATAAGTTTCCCTCGGTGGCGCGAACCACCGAAGTGCATCTGGTGCACGCCAGGGATTCGGTGGCGCTTCGTCCGATGACTTTGGAAGAAGCGATTAAAGAGACACACTTCCGCGACAAGGATGTTTTCGTGTTCCGCGATCCCGAGGGAAAATTGATGATTCTGCACCGGACGCGGGACGGAAAAATGGAGCTGATCGAAGCACCATAGAGTTGTCAGTTATCAGTTATCAGTTGTCAGTAAACCGGGGGCGATTGCTGCCTACAGACTGCCGCTTTTACTGACAACTGAAGACTGACAACTGACAGCTCTCCTCACACGCCGCTGGTTGCTTCCTGCGCCCACTGCAGGGCCTGCCACCAGGTGGAGGCGGCTTCTTCATCGGTCAGGTGCAATTGCTTGGCGAGTTCGCTGGATTGCGCCCACTCCCCCGCTTCCTGGGCGAGCATGAGTCGATACAGGGGCCGTAGGCTACTCTCCTGGCCGAGCAAGGCGGCCTTGGTTTCGCGCTCCACGGGCAGTTGTTGCAGGAGTACGTCCATGGCGACCTCGAGGATGGCGTCCATGATGGAGAGCAGGCCCATCAGGAACAAATCCGAGGTTAATTTCAAACGGGTGGAGAGCAGTTCGCAGAAACGGCCGCGGGCTAAGCCCATCAGCACCAGTTCGCTGCACTTCTGCTCGGCCGCGCTGACGGTGACCACGAGGCGGATCCAACGGCGCATTTCCCGTTCTCCGAGGACCGCCATGGCATGGCGGACCGACTTGATTTCGAGGGAAAATCCGAAGAGCGGGGAATTCAGGTAGCGGAGCAAGCGGTAGCAAATCGAGGCTTCCTGCTTGAGCATCTTCTCCAGTTCGCGCATGTCGATTTCCGGGCGGCAGACCATTTCGAGCAGCCGTATATAGTGCAAACGGTTGGCGGGAACCTCGCGGCCGACGACGAGTTCGGGGCGGCAGAAGAAGTACCCCTGGAAATAGACGAACCCCATGTTGCGGGCCTGAAAAAACTCGTGGGGGGTTTCGAGTTTTTCCGCCAGCATCTTGCACTTTGGAGACGCGAAGCGGCGCATCATGCCGGCGCGTTCCTCCGGCCGGGTGGCCCGGATGTCGACTTTGATGATGTCGGCAAACTCGCAAAGCGGTAGGCGCGGATCGTTGGGTGCAAAATCGTCGAGGGCGATCATATAGCCCGCCGTTTTCAGGCGCTTGCAGGCGGCGATGACGCGGTCTTCGGGTTCCACCGTTTCCAGAATCTCGGCCACGGTTTGGTCCGGGGGCAGCAAGGTGATCAAATCTTTAAACAGGACCTCGCAGGTGCAATTCACGAAGGCGCGGCGGTGGTCGCAAATCGTGTCGATACCGAAGAGCAGCGAACTGTCGAGGGTGGAGCGGCAGGCCAGATCCGGGTCGGCGTGGAAGTAGTCTTCGACACCGTTGCGGAAAAGAATTTCGTATCCGAACACCTTCTGCGAGCGGTCAAAAATTGGCTGGCGGGCAACGAAGCGCTGTCCCGGCAACGCGAGCAAGTTCGGGTCGGTGGCTTTCTCTGTGGCGGCTGCTGGTTTCACGTCTTTTATATCGGCGTTGCCGTGGCAGAACTTCAGCGGGGAACTGGGGGGCGGTATTCTTCGGGAAATAGAGGATTTGCGAAGCCGCCCCATGTGGAAAACTAAAGGCACTCCCCCCTTGCGCGTTCGGTGGTTTCGTGAGTAACATCAAGATGTTCCCAATGGCCATGCTTCCAGGCTGGCCGTTCGCGCCCAACAAAACTCCAGGCGCCTAGATGGTTTGAAACATCGTTCTCGAATCGGGGTTCTCGAATAGCATCCAGCCGAGGTGGGGTTTGGTCTGCCGTTAGCCGGTGTGCGGTTTGCCGTAGGTAGCGCGTTGCGCCACACGCCACAACTTGACCTGCCGACCGCAAGGGAAGACGAAACAATCGGGCCTGGTATCCAGGCCGGGGATTAACTTCAAAGCTGCACAAGAGAAAAATATGAATGCAGGACCCGGACATCCCTCCGCAGGAGGAGGGAAACACAAACGGCGCCGTGGACGGCGTCCGCCAAGACGAGGCGCGGGCGGCCCAATGGGCCGTAACCGCCAGGAGCAGCAGGGCATTTTTACCGCTCCCATGGATCATAGCTACCGCGCCAATATGGGCATGGATGGTGGCAACGGCAGCAACCGGGGACCGCGACGGCCAGGTTTTTCGGCCGCCTACCCGGTGGCCGATCCGGAGCCTCTGCCGGCTCCACGAGAGGATGCGGCTTCACGCGTTTTCGCGTTTGTCGAAGACCTGTTTTTCCTGAGCAAGATTCAGGAAACGGGCCGCAAGATGAACGTGAAGGTGGAATTTGTAAAGAGCGAAAAGGAACTCACCGACCGCATGAAGAGCAACGGCGAAGGAAAGCCTTCGCTGATCATCTTCGACTTGAACAATGCCAATGCCAAGCCTTTGACGCTCATCCCAAAACTGAAAAGCAAACTGAAGAAGGGGACGTCGATCATTGGATTTCTCTCGCACGTGCAGGGCGACTTGAAGCAGAAAGCGCACGAAGTGGGCTGTGACATGGTGCTGCCGCGGTCGGCATTTTCGCAGAACCTGCCGCAGTTGCTGCGCCGGCACGGCGCGGCGGACGACGATAGCGTCACGACGCAATAAGGGCTGCTAGTTCCTGGCTATTTAGCTTCTAGCGGTCCCGCACTGTGTCGCAGGCCGATTCTTCGCGAAAGCCCGAAGTTGCTGCGCGGGATCATTTCGCTCCTCGTTGGGTTCGTAGGTATAACTGCGCTCGTGGCCCACGTGCTGATCGATGCATCATTGGTGGCGGCGGAAGCGCAGTCGCTGCGTCACCCCTAAAGAACGAACTCCTTACGGTCACCAACTAGCTAGTAGCCAGAATCTGGTAGCTGGCGGCTTCCCTGATACAATTTCGCCGTGTTCCTTCACAAGGTTTTGATCGTGACGGCGGCCATCGCCATGGCCGCGATGGCTTGGGCGCAGCAGCCTCCAGTAAAAGTGAACGTCCTCAACGTGTGCGCACCTTCGGCGGACGAGCAGAAAGAATTGTTGTCGGCACTGGCCAAGGTGCCAGCGAAGCCGGTGTTCAGCACGGATTACGAAGTGGCTCGAGGGCATTCCACTCTGGACGCGAGCACTCCCATCCCCGGCATGCAACCCTTGCCGCCCGGTGTGGTGTCGGCGGCCGACTGGGTTCGGGTTCGGCGCGAGTTCCCTGGCGCCACCCTGTTCAGCAACGTCCAATACTCGTTCAGCGTGGATGCGACCAATATGGTGGAGACGCTGGTGCTGCGCGTGCGGGATCCAAAAGATCTGATGCAGGTTTCGATCGAGGACAGCGCTTCGAGCGTGGCATCCGCGGCCGCGATGTTGTCGGCCAGCACGCCGGTTTCGCGAGTCAAGCTGGAGCGCTTTGGGAAGTCGTCAGTGGCGCTGGCGCGGTGCTCGCGAGCGGAAGGAAATCCGGCGACGGATCAAAGCGCGTACGAAGCGATCTTCCGCACCGCCTCTTCGATTATGGACCGCTATCGCGACGCTCTGGGGGCGCGCAAAATGGTGCCCCAGGAACTGGCTCACTTGCGCGTAGGAGCTTCAACCAAGCCGAACGCCCGCAGTAAGAAGAGCCCATAGCACCGGGACTGCGCGATAAGCGCTACACCTGCGGTCTGAAGCGAAATCTGTTTTGCAGAATCTATCTACTAGTACCGTTCTCACACTATGGACATACGCAATGTTGTCATCATGGGTTCGGGATGCGCCGGCCACACCGCCGCCCTTTACAGCGCCCGCGCCAACCTCAAGCCGCTCGTGATCGAAGGCCATGAACCGGGCGGACAACTGTCGCTGACCACGCTGGTGGAAAATTTCCCCGGTTTTCCCGCAGGCATCCAGGGGCCGGAACTGATCGAGAACATGCGCAAGCAGGCGGCGCGTTTCGGCGCCGACTATCGCATGGGCCACGTGGTCAAAGCCGACTTGAGCAAACATCCGTTCGAGTTAAGCTTCGGCAAAGAAACCATTCAGACCCGAACGCTCATCATCGCCAGCGGAGCCTCGGCGCGCTGGCTGGGCCTGCCGAACGAGCAGGCGCTGATTGGCCACGGGGTTTCTTCCTGCGCCACCTGCGATGGCTTCTTTTTCTCGGGCAAGGAAATCGCGGTGATCGGCGGCGGCGACTCCGCCATGGAAGAAGCGACATTTCTGACGCGCTTTGCCAGCAAGGTGACGCTCATCCATCGCCGCGAGCAGTTTCGCGCTTCCAAAATCATGCTTGACCGCGCGCGGGCTAATTCAAAGGTCGCGTTTCTCACCGATACCGTGGTGGATGACGTTCTCGATGTCAGCAAGAAGGAAGTCACCGCTCTGCGCCTGCGCAATCTGAAGAGCGGCGAAAGTTGGGAATTTCCTGCGAGCGCAATGTTTCTGGGAATCGGACATATTCCGAACGCCAAGATATTTGAAGGCCAACTCGAAACCGATGCCGATGGTTACCTGGTCACGCAGAAGAACGTCTTCACGCGCGTGCCGGGCGTGTTCGCGTGCGGCGACGTGCAGGACCGCCGCTACCGCCAGGCCATCACCGCCGCGGGCTCCGGGTGCATGGCGGCGTGGGAAGTGGAGAAATTTCTGGAAGACCAAGGGCACTGAGACGAGTCCGTAAGTTCTGAAGTTTCCGAATCGCGACCCGCCGGAGACGATGTTCGCGACTATCCCACCCTGACGTCAAAGAGCACGACGTCAGGATGGGGTACCCGCTGTGTTGCCCGCGCTCACCGCTTGGTCATAAATCCACAGCACCGCCGCCGTGACCAGGCCCACCGCGGTGACGCTCCACCAGATCCTCGCCGGCTGATGCGTGACTTCGCCGAAGTGGTGGACCAGCGTTCCGCCAAACCAGCCACCGATCAGCGAACCGATGCCAATGGGCAGGAATGCGAAGCCCATGTAAGTGCCCTGCTGTCCGGGAGGCGCGAGCCGCGAGATGTATTCGTAGTAGCGCGGAGACTGAATGATCTCGCCGAGCGCCAGCACAAACAGCGAGAGCACCGCGCCCCAGATCGTTGGCCGCAGGGCGAGGATCACCCACGAGACCGAAGTGATCACCGTGCCCAGAATCACGGCCTGAAATGCCGGAATCTTGCGGGTGAGGAAATTCACCGCGAGGGTAAGGCAGATTACGGTTAAGCCATCAGTCACGAGAATGATCTCGACGTCGGCGCCGGAGTTGATATAGCCGTGAATGTATCCGGGCAAACTGATGTACTGCTGCCAGAACACCACCCAGTAGCCGGTGAAGAGCACCAGGAACCACATGAACCGGCTGATGCCGGCGAGCACCATCACCAGCAGTCCGGCCCAGATCCACCACGGCGCAGTGAAGGGATAAAACAACATACTGATGCGCAGCAGCAGGGCGACCATCAACACGGGCAGAACCAGCCGGTAATTGCCCACCACGA
>JBGPFV010000068.1:0-9684 GCA_041483535.1 Terriglobia bacterium
TAGTAGTTGCCGCCCATGGCCGCGCTGACAAACAGCAGCACAGTCCAGCGGTAAAGGCGAGAGGGTTCCGGTCGAGCGGTTTGGACCTGGGCAGCATCAACCATCGAGGCACTCATCCTCGGCGCCCACCGGCGCCTGCATAATCCGTATGAAGTGAATCAACCGACGAAGATATCAGATTGGACGAGAGAATGGTTCGCCGACGGAGAGAAACTGGGGGAACGCAGGTGACCACCGGCAGTTTTGTGTCGGCGGGTGACGCAGAGTAGAATCTGGTTGGAAGTCAAAGAACATCGGAAGATGCTTACCGCGAACCAAGTCATTACGAGAGATCCGGATGTGCTCGGCGGGACCCCTGTCTTTCGCGGCACGCGCGTCCCATTTCAGGCGCTGCTCGACTATCTGGAAGGCGGCCAGACACTGGCTGAGTTTCTGGATGACTTTCCTACCGTCACCCGCGACGCCGCCATTGCTGCCCTCGAACACGCAAAATTGCTTCTCGTCAGCCAACTGGGATGAAAACCCTTCTGGACGAATGCCTTCCGCGGAAACTCACAGACTATTTTGCGAGTCACGAATGCCAAACGGTACCCGAAGCGTTGCTCGGCGGCAAGAAGAACGGCGAACTCCTTGCAGTCGCAGAGCGTCAGGGATTTGAGATTTTCCTGACCATGGACAAGGGTCTCGAATACGAGCAGAATCTCACGGGCCGAAAGATCGCCGTAGTCATTCTCCGCGCCAAATCAAACCGCCTTGCGGATCTCACGCCCTTGGTTGAGGCTTGTCTTGCACAGATGCGTTCGCTCCGACCGGGTCAGATCGCTCGGATCGGGGCGTGACATCCGGCGACCTATCCGTTTACCGGCTCCCCACCACGCCGCGCACCGATTCGATCAGCTTGGCCGAGTCGTAGCCGATACCGTCTTTGAACACGGTCTCAACCTTTTCGATGTCTTCGATCTGCTTCGACGGGTCGCCCTTGATCACGACCAAATCCGCCTGCTTGCCGGGAGCGATGGTGCCGATGCGGTCAAGCTCTCCGAGAAACTGCGCGCCGTTTGCGGTCGCGATGTGAATTGCCTCCAGCGGCGTGAACCCCGCTTCCACCAGTAACTCCACCTCGCGCTGATCGCCGAAGCCCGCGATCACCCCTCCCATGCCCGTGGGATCGAGTCCCGCCAGGAGCAACCCTCCGGCCTGGGCAAAGGCATGTTCGAACTCCATCTCCTTCTTGAAGGCGGCTGGCCAGGGCGACGAGTCGGTGTGGTAGCGCAGCCGGATCGCGCTGGCATCGCCGGCGCGCACTTTATTGTTAAGCACCGCGCTGCGGGCATCGGGCGATAGTGCATCGAGAATGCGCGGCTGCATCGTGGGACGTCCGGGAACACCCATCTCGAATACCGGCAGTGTCGATGTAACCGCCACGTGGTGTTGAACGAGGTCGAGGATCATGTCGTGCAGCGGGCCGCTTTGCGCATCGAGCTTGGAGATGAGCTCGTAGTCATTCTTTTCGGGGCACTCGCCGGCCTTTTTCCAAGGAAAGAATTCGGTGTCCACGAGCAGGCCGTGTTCCAGATCGTCAATGCCAATGGCGGCAGCTTCCCGAAAACCGATGGAGCACAGATGCCCGGTCACCTTGGCGCCGCGCTTGTGGGCTGCGGCCACGGCGGCGGAAAGCTCCGCCGGAGTGATGAACATGTACGCCTTGAAATTGTCGACGCCCTGATCCAGCCAGAAATTGACGGTCTTGGTCGCGTCGTCGGGCCCGGTGAGCTGATGCATCTGCAGCGCCCAACTGCCCGCGCCTTCGAGATAAGGACCGGTAATGTGAATTTTCGGGCCGGGCGTTTCGCCCTTATCGATCTGCTTCTTGAGCTCGAGATCGGTATAAGGCTCGAGCGAACCTGTGGTGCGGATGGTGGTCACTCCGCCGGCCAGGTACAAGCGCGGAAAGCTGAACGCCATCTCGCCGAAGATGCCGTTACCCATGGGATAAAACATATGGTCGTGCATGCCGACCAGACCCGGGATGACGCTGTAGCCGTGCAAATCGAGGACCTGCGCATCCTTGGGAACAGTGGCCGACGCGGTGTCGGAGACCGACTCGATCTTTCCTTTGGAGATCACGACCGTCTGGTCTTCGCGCGCGGCCGTACCGGTCCCGTCAACGACCCGCACGTGGGTCAGAGCCACCGTGGGCGCGTCCACCTTCACAAAGCCGCGCACCTGGGGAGAGAGGACTTGGGCCACAAGGGCGGCAGAGCAAGCAACCATTAAGAGGACGGTGACGATCTGTTTGCGCATGGTTCTTCCTTCCTTTACAGCCCGTGGTGAAGATCCAATCGTCGGACCAGCGCCTGAAGGCGGTTTCCTAACGCAGCTTACGGCACGCCTGAAGGCGTGCCCTGATACGAACCGTATTTTCACCGGAGGCTGCTAATCCTCAGAGCAGGATTCTATCGGAGAAAATACAGATGCGTGCACGCGGATTCCGGGAGCGGATGCTGAGAGATTAGTTCGGTCAACAAAAAGGCCCCCGATCACCGACACAAGGTCGCGACCGAGAGCCAGGAGCTAGAAGCTAAGAGCTGACAGCTAAGAGCTGACAGCTAACAGCTGCTCCTACATCTTTTCCGTCTTGCCGCCGTGCTTCACTGTGCCGTTGGTGTCATTCTGGCGGGTTACGTCGTCGTTGGTATAGACGTGGCCGGCCTTCTTGAGTCCCTTGGCTTCGCCCGCCGCTTGCGCCGCATCCGCAGTGTGCTCGTGGCCCGCGAAATACATCCAGCCTTCCCCCTCCGCTTCGCGTGCGCCACGTTCTTCATGCATGGGGTGAGCAGCGCGTTCCAGCGGCTTGGGCCACAGGCGAACTTGCGGCGTGGTCAGCGGAGCGCCGCCCTGGTACCACACGGCCACGGTGTACTCCGAGCTGGTCGATCCCTGAATCTCGGAAAGTGTTGAGTTGGTCGCGCCGGCGATCAATCCCGTGGTGGCATTGCTCGCTCCCACCGGATTGGGCGAAACCGTTTGCAGGGACACCATCGGCGTGGTCACAAGCGGAACAAAGGGGCCGCATCCATAAAGGCAAGGGCTGTAACCTCGGAGAGGAAAGGGCTGCTGCGCAAAAGCCGCTACTGCCGTCAAAACTACCGCGATCAGAACTAAATAGGGTCGCATGGTGCCTCCACTGGGGACTAACTAGCGTTGCTTCAATGCAGTTTGCTGGCCAGTTGCCGCTCGGTCGAAGACAGGCCGGATGTACGGAGATTCTCGGCGCTCTCGGCTAAACCGCTGAGATTCAGCCCAGATCGGGGCTGGAGGCTGGTGAAAACTGCTGCGCACAACCTGCAACGGATTAACCTGCAATGGACTCGTACCGCGACGGCTCGACGGTTATAACGATTCCTTTGCGGTTGCCGGTGGAGAGCCGGGCGTGCTCGCCCGGCTGGCCCTTCGACTTCCCCCCTCGGCCTCGCTCGGGCCTTCGGCGGCAGGCTCGCGAGACGCCCGTCGCTCCATTTCTTAACTGCCTACGAATCGAGCGTACAGGCTGCGCGCGATGGCCGTGTCGGTGGTTCCCTTGACGATCGCGCGCCCGTCGGGAAACAGCGTCATTTCGTAGGGCTCGTGCCAGAACTTCAACACAAACTCGTTGTGGCGAACCTTGCCGTGGGGCTGAAGGCGAGCGCTCAGTTCGGCAAAGTCCACCGGGCGCTGGCGCTCGTGAATCTGCACCGAATTTCTGCCGCACAACGTAATGTGCGGCCGCCCTTCACCCGCCAGGTGAACGAAGTTTCCTGAGCAGGCTTGGCACCCCGTTCGTGGATGCATCGCCGACAACTCGGCCCGTTCGTTGCTCCAGACATCCCAGGAGAGCAGGGTACGGCGCATTTTTAAGCGGGCGCCCACTAGCAACTTCAACGCCTCGGTCGCCGCCAGCGATGCCACCAGGTTGACGGCGGAATTTAAAATGCCTGCCGTCTCGCAGGTCTCCACGGCGCCGCGCGGGGAATCGGGGAAGATGCAGGCCAGGCACGCGGTCTCGCCGGGCAGGATGTTCATGGTCACGGCGTAACTGCCTACTGCGGCGGCGTAGATCCAGGCCACCGGCGTTTTCAACGCGTAATCGTTGATCAGGTAGCGGGTTTCGAAATTGTCGGTGCCATCCAAAATCAAATCGCAGCCGCCGAGCAGGGATTCGACATTGGCCGGGGTCAGGTCGGCGACGTGGGGCTCGACGATGATGTGCGAGTTGAAGCGCGCGATCTGCCGCGCCGCCGCGATTGCCTTGGGCACGGATTCGCGCGCATCGTTTTCATCGAACAGCGACTGCCGCTGCAGATTGCTGGCCTCGACGTAGTCGCGGTCGAGAATGCGCAGCGTCCCGACGCCCGAACGCGCCAGCAACGAGGCCAGCGCGGAGCCGGTGGCGCCGCATCCCACGATGACCACGCGCGACCGCGCCAGCTTGCTCTGACCCTCTGCTCCGATCGGGGTGAACAACACCTGCCGGGAGTAACGGTCGTCGATGTTGAGAGGGACCGGCATTTCCAAGGCGATTACCTTAGCGATTACCTTTCACGGGGCTTTCCAACCAGTATTATAGGTTCCGGTCATCAAACTTTGTTTTGCGAGCAACGCGTGCCGTTTTGCGATTCATCGAAGCCGACAGGATTCATGATTGAGCGGGTTGAATTTTGGGAACGAATCTTGCCCGTGCGGGGACGGGCGTCCTCGCCCGTCCAAGCCGAGCGCAGCTCGGCACCTTCCTGCGGCCAAAGCAACTCCGGATTCGGTGTCCGATTTGTGCTGGTAATTTTGTTGCTGCTCGCGCACCCGACGAGTTGGGCGACCCAGCAGCAAGCTGCGGAATCGGCGGCGCAATCCGAAGCAAAGTCCGGATCGCAGTCCGAAGCACAGTCCGGAACCCGCTTCGGAGCCATCACGCCCTACCTCGGTTTAACGCTTGATCAGGTCGAGATGCCGGGCGTACCGCCGGAAGAAGCGGCCGCGCTACTGGCCGCCACGCCGCTCAAGGTTGGCGAACCGCTTACCCGCGACGCGCTGCACGACGCGATGCAGGCTCTGTTCTCCACCGGACGGTTCTCCGATATTGAGGCCGAAGCGGATCGCACCGAAACCACCGGCGTCAGGTTGCGCTTTCTGACGGTCGCCAATTTTTTCGTAGGGATGGTGACCATCGAGGGCGTCTCCACCAATCCGTCCCCGAACCAACTGGCCAGCGCCAGCCGCCTGCAACTCGGCGAACTTTACGCGAAAGAGAAACTCGACCGCGCTCTGGCGGGCATCCAGCGAGTAATGGAGGAAAATGGATTCCACCAGTCGAAGGTGACGAGCTCCGAACAGCGCGACGCGCAGCAACACCAGGTCAACCTGACCTTCCATGTGATCCGTGGGCCGCGGGCCGTCATCGGAGAGATCACGCTGGAGGGCGACGCCGGCTACTCCATCGCGGAGATCAAGGAGATTGCCAAGCTGCATTCCGGAGATCCCGTGGTCTCCAATCGCATAACGCGCGCTCTGCAACGAATTCGCGCCCGCTATCAGAAGCAGGACCGCCTGTTGGCCCAGGTCGAGGTGGCCAGCCGGACCTACCGTTCGGGACGCAACACGGTCGACTACGCGCTCAAAGTGGAGCGCGGTCCGGTGGTTGAAATTGCCGCCGAGGGATTCAAGCTGAGCCAGCGCGTGCTGCGAAAGCTGGTGCCCATCTATGAAGAAGGCGCGCTCGATGACGATCTGCTGAACGAAGGCCGGCGCAACATCCAGAACCATCTTCAGACTCTGGGATACTTCGAGGCCACGGTGAAGGTGAGCCAGCGCAATGCGGCGGACGGCAAGAATTTGCAGGTGGTTTACACCGTTAATCCCGGCGACCGCCACAAGCTCGCCGCCATTCGCATTTCCGGCAATCGATATTTTCCTGACGACCTGATTCGCGCCCGCATGCAGAACCAGTCGGCCGGGCGCCTGTTCAGTCACGGGCGGTACAGCGAGGTGTTGCTCGAAGAGGACGTGCGCGGTGTCCAGGATCTCTATCGGGCGAGCGGTTACCGGCAAGCCGAGGTCAATGGCAAACTGGTTACCAACTACCAGAAGGATCCCTCTCTGCTGGCCATTCAGATCACCATCAAAGAAGGACCACAGACGCGTGTAGCGTGGGTCCGCATCGAGGGCAGTTATACGCTTCCGCAGGAACAGCTCCCCGAAATTCAAACTGCGGAAGAACAGGGCTTTGACGAGTCGAGCCTGGCCGATGACCGGGACACGATCCTGGGGAAATATTTCGACAATGGTTTTCCGAATGCCTCTGTGGATGTAGCCTATGTTGCGGTTGCGTCGACGCCCAATTTGCCGCTTGTGGGCGTGACTTTCACGATTCACGAAGGCCAGCAGTTTTTCGCGAATCACGTTTTTCTTGACGGCTTGCACTACACCCGCGCCGGAGTTGCCCGCCGGGAAATGCGGGTGTACCCGGGAGCGCCGCTGAGCCAGCAGGACATGCTGGAGAGCCAGCGGCGGCTCTACGACCTCGGCTTGTTCAAGCAGGTGGACACGGCCGTCCAGAACCCGGAGGGCACCGAGTCGCGCAAGAACGTGCTGGTCACGGCGCGCGAGGCGGATCGCTACACCTTCGATTACGGCATTGGCTTCGAGTTCCAGACCGGACAGCCCTCGTTCGGGACCAACCAACCGCTGGGACAGACTGGAGTCAGCCCCAGAGTGTCGCTGGGCGTCAGCCGTACCAATGTGGGCGGCCGCCATCAGACGCTCACCATGAAGGGCAACGCCAGCAAGTTGCAGCAGAGGGCGCTGGCCAGGTTCGACGTTCCCCAACTGCTGAACCAAGACAAACTTCGTTTCACCGCCAGTGTGCTTTACGACAACACGGTGGACGTTTCCACTTTTACCTCGAAACGCCTTGAGGGCACCTTGCAAGTCCTGCAGGTGCTGTACAAGAAAGAAGACCGGGAACTGACGACGTTCGCCTATCGGTTCAGTTACCGCCGCGTGCAAGCCACCAATATCGAAGTGACCTCGAACCTCCTTCCGCTCTTTTCCACGCCCACCCGTGTAGGAACGCCTAACTTTCTCTATATTCGCAACCGGCGCGATAGCGATTTGGAAAGCACTCGGGGCAGCTACACCACTGTCGAAGGCGGGGTTGCCGCCGGTTATTTCGGATCCGAGGCCGACTTCAGCCGGCTGCTGATCAAGAACTCCACCTATCACACGTTTTTTCGAAATCGCAGCACCCGACAAGGATTCGTCTTCGCCCGTTCCACCAGCGTCGGGATCGAGAATCCTTTTGGAAGCACGGGATTACTGGATCCAGCACAAGATCCGACGAAATTCCTGCAGGCCGGCGGAACTCTGATTCCTCTGCCGGAACGTTTTTTCAGCGGCGGGGGCAACTCTCACCGCGGATTTGGGTTGAATCAGGCAGGACCACGCGACCCCTTCACCGGATTTCCGGTTGGCGGCAGCGCCGTGTTCCTGAATAATCTCGAAATCCGTTTTCCCAACGTCACCGTGCCTTACCTTCTGGAGAACATCGGCTTTACGATTTTTCACGATATGGGCAATGTGTTTGCGCGGCCGCAGGAGATGCTTTCCAGCCTGGGGCGCGTTCACCAGCCCAACCAACAGGTCTGTTTCAAGGCGCCACTGCCCGGGCAGTTTTCGCAGTGCAACTACAACTACGCTTCGCACGCCATTGGCGTGGGGGTGCGCTATCAGACGCCCATCGGACCCTTGCGCTTTGACTTCGGATACAATCTAAATCCGCCGGTCTTTCCCAGCTACACCAACATCACGACGAACCCAGGTGGGCAGTCCATCGGGCAGTTTGGGTTCCAGCGCGCCGGTCGTTTTAATTTCGCGTTCAGCGTGGGGCAGTCTTTCTGATGAAACATCGAAGGCTCAGACTCGGAGTCGGCTGGCGTGACGGGACGCCCGGCGTTCCACCCGCAAGCATCAAAATCGCGAAGGGTTGCGCGGTTTCCATGGCCCTTAGCATGGCACTGGCGCTTTCCGCCATGGCCGGCCAGGTCGTCGATCGTGTGGTCACCAAGGTGAACGGCCACCCCATTTTACAGAGCGATTGGGAGCAGGAAGTAGCCTTCGAGGCCTTTTCGAATGCCCGCGACCCGGACTCGTTCACCACGGCCGAGCGCGACGCGGCCCTCGATCGGCTGATCGATCAGGAACTGCTGCGGGAACAGGTTCGGCCGTCTCAACCGGCCCCTGCCGACGAGGTCGCTGCCCGGGTTGCCGAAGTCCGCAAACTGCAGCCGGATTGTGCCACCCCAGAGGGATGGCACGCCAAGCTGCAACGTTATGGGCTCACCCAAAGCGGGTTGGAGAAACGCCTGGGCGACCAGATCCAGCTGATGAAACTCGTGGAAGACCGTCTGCGCCCCTCGATCCAGATCGATCAAGGGGCGGTGGAGACCTACTACCGCGATCGCTTGCTGCCGGAGATGAAGCGGGCCGGCAGTCGCGCCACGCCGTTGGCCGAAGTTTTTGGCCGCATCAAAGATTTGCTGGCCGAGCAAAAGATGAACGAACTGCTCTCGGGATGGCTGGCGAGTCTGCGCTCGGGGAGCCATATTCTGACTCCGGAAGCGAGTAGCGGAGAGCGGAACCGTTGACCGAACCATCGAGCGAGCCACCGACCGAACCATCGCGCGAGTCACCGACCGAACCATCTCGCCAGCCATCGGCCGAGCCTGTTCCTCCCGAGCGTCGGCGCATCCTGTGGAAACTCTTTCTGGGGTTTTGCATATTCAGCCTCATCGGATTCGCGTTGCTCGGCTGGTACGTCACGACCGATTCCTTCCAGCAGAGGGTTCGCCGCCGAGTGGTCGCGTCGCTGGAGAAAATGACGGGCGGCCGCGTGGAGTTGGGACAACTGCACACCATTCCGTTCCGCTTGCGCGTGGACGCCCGCAACCTGACCATTCATGGCCGCGAAGCTGCGGACCAGATTCCATTTCTGCGGGTCGACCGCCTGCAGGCGGAAATCAAAATCATTTCGCTCCTCAGCACCACCATCGGACTGCATTCTCTGGTGCTCGAGCATCCGGTTGCCCACATCATTGCCTATCCCGATGGCACCACCAACTCTCCCCTGCCGCAAGGCACCGGTTCGTTCGTCCATTCCTCCGAGGGACCCCTGGAGCAACTCATCTCGTTTTCGGTTTCACACATCGAAGTGCAGCGCGGTGAGCTGCTGTGGGAAGACAAGAAAATTCCTTTCGATTTTGACGCCCGCGACCTGGCCGTGCGGATGAACTACTCGTTGCTGCGGCGGCAATACGAAGCCCGGGTGGTGGCGGGAAGCGTCGTTACGCGTTTGCAGCAGTACCCCCGGTTTGTGTGGCGAGCGGATGCTGCGCTGGTCCTGGCCCGCGGACGCGCCGACATCAGCAGTTTGACGGTGACATCGGGAAAATCCGAGCTCCATTTTGCGGGCCGCCTGCAGGACTTTCATAATCCCCAGTTGAGCGGTAACTATCGTGGCCTCGCGGATCTCGGCGAGTTCGCATTCCTGGTTCGACCCGCGCAAGTTCGCAAGGGTACGGTCCAGTTCGAGGGCAAAGGCTCCTGGAACCTGCGGACTTTTTCCACCCAGGGAGCGCTGCAGGGCAAAGACATCGA
>JBGPFV010000069.1:0-9660 GCA_041483535.1 Terriglobia bacterium
CGCCAGCGTCGGGAAGAAGCGCTCGGCGGCAACCAGGCCGGCGAACAATGCGATCACCACCAGCGTCAGCAGGGCCAGAGATTGCCACAAGGTACGAAAGAAAAGGCGATCCAGTTGGCGGATCTCTCCCCGGGCAACCAGGTTCCCGAACGGGGCGGCTTTGGTCGTCATCCACGCCAGGACAACCCCGCTGAGTTGCGTGACGATGCTGATGGAGAGTCCCATCTGTCCAGCTGCGACCGGCCCTCGAAACACGAACAGCACGGGCGTGAACAGCTGGGAGATGAAGTAGCTGCAGAGCCAGCTCACGGCAATCCGCCACTGAAAGGGCCACACTTCCGAGCGCCACCGGATTCGATGCGCGTCCAACGGACGGCGCATAAGCGGCCACAGCAGTCGGCGGCGATGGTAAAGGAAAACCATGCCCAGTACGGCCTGTCCGGCAATGACGAGCGCCGGGGAAAAGAGTCCGTGATGGGTGATCATTGCCGTCCAGACCAGCAGGGCGCCGACGATGGCTTGGCTTAGCCTCAGTCCAGCCACCTGGGCAACCCTCCCGCAACCCTCCAGGAAGGAGAAAACCGGATCGAGCTGGAAGGTCATCACCGAGCCCAGCACCGCTAGGGTCCATGGCCACCGCCATGCCGGCTCCACCCCCATATGCGGGTGCTGGGAAAAGAAATACGAGCCCGCCGGCAAAAGGATCATCGCCATGAGCACTGCGGCCGCGGCGTACCAGGGCACCGCGGTTTGCAGCACGGAGGCCAGACGTGCGTGGGCGATCGGGTCTCCTGTGACCCGATCATTCCCGTCAATCGTCAGACGGGAGCCTTCGTGCGTGGCCAGTTGCAGAATGACAGAGGAGAACCCCAGTTCGAAGACGGTCTGCAGCCAAACCAGGCTCCACAGTGTGTAGTAATAGCCTTGCTCGGCAGGCGTAAGGAAATGAATCACCAGAAGTACCGTTCCTGCGCTACCGATAGCTTGGCAGCTACGAGCGAGTACCGTGTAGGTAATTGCCCGATCGATACCCACAATATGCTTGAGCCGGATGTGCCAACCGGGGCGCGACCCTAAAACCGACGCGCCCGGATCGCAGACTTGGCCCGCGGGAACCGAAGCTGGAGTGGTGAAAACTGACATTTTACAGCCAGCCGCCCTTCGAAATCGCCGTCCGCAGCGCGACGAAATGCGCGTTCGATTCGGGCTCCAGGCGCATCCTATGCAAGGCGTCGGCAATCAGCCCATACATACAGGAACTGAAAAAGCCGAGCAGTGCCGCGAGGGCCACGATCAAGCTGCGCCAGGGCGAAGATTTGCGGTCCGGCTCGAGTGCGGGATCGACGACCTGAATCACAGCGGCGGTTTTTGCCTCATCGAGCCTCGCGGCCTCATACTGTTTTGCCAGCAGTTCGAAGATGGTCTCGGCGTACTTTACGTCGCGCAGTTTGCGGACATACTGCAGTCCGGCTTCCGGCACGTTGCCGACCGGAAGCTGGACATCGCCTCCGCCGCTTTGCTTTTCGAGCAACACCAGCTGCGCGCGCAGGCCGGAGAGTTGCTGTTCGCCCAGCTGCACGTCGGGATTTTGCTCGGTCGAAAACAGCCGCATGGCGTGCAATTCCACTTCTTTGGCCGCGATCGCCGCCCGCAGTTTTACCACCGACTCGATAATGGCCTTGGCTTGGCCATCCAATTGGATCAGGCCAGTTGTCTGCTCGGTCTGCTTCAGCGCCTGCTCGGCATCGGCCAGATGATTCTTGGCCAGCTCCAACTGCCGCTCGAAAAACAAGCGCCGCTGTCCGGCTTCGGTTACGGCGAGATCTTGGGTCAGCTGGCGCAACTCGTCCACGTAAGCGTTGGCCAATTGAGGGGCGCGGCGGCGGTCTTTGTCCTCGACCGAGATGCGGATGAAGCCATCCTTGCCGACGACGATGCTGCTGGCGTTTTCCAAGTGCTTGCGGGCATCCGACATTCTCTTGTCGCGATACACCCGGAGCAGATCGAAGCGCCGGATCAGCGCGTCTTCGGCGGTGCGACTACGCAGCATCCCCACATAAAGATCGCTCGAATTCTTCAGCCCGAGATCCTTCTGGGCCATCGCCGCCATTGGCCCCAAAGCTCCCAGCTGCCCGATCATCGACGCGGCCAGCGACTGGCTCTGCTGCGGGGGCAGGATATTGGCGGTGGCGGTATAGCGATTGGGCAGGATGAGCACCACGATCGCCGCCAGAACCGCGGACGCCAGCGTGGTGCGCAGGATGATCCGCTTGCGCTGGGACAGAACGATCAGCCAGTCGAGCAACTGGCGCGGGTTGGTTTCGCGGCGGACGGCCATCGCCGACGGCCGCAGACCGGAGGTCTCAACGCCAGGGATTTCAACGCCAGGGGTCTTACGGTCAACAGTGTCATCGTCCAGGGTCGCGTTCGGAACGTCGAAGCTTCGAACGTCCATCCTCGGAGCGCCCGCGGGATTCTCCCGGCGAGTTTCCGCCACGCCGGGTGCGTCGGTCGACATATGGTTCATGGCGCGATGACCTTGATGGCCGCCGCGCCCAGGGCAAATTGCGCGAAGACCTGGCTCCAATCGCGCAAGCCCTTGAGGATGGAGCCATGGTTGAGGCGCTCCGGCACGACGATGGCATCGCCCGGCATCAAGCGCAGGGCAGCGAACCCCCCATTCCACAATCCCTTGACCGACTGCCGGCTGAGGACGGAGCCGTCGGCACGAATGAGAAACATGCGGCCCGTGTCCGCGTCCCGCGTCGGCCCGCCCGCCCGCTTCAGGTAGTCTTCCACCCGCTGCTCGCGCCGGTACAGGAACGAGTTTGTGTTGTAGACCGCACCCAGCATCTCGACCGTCGACGGGCAATAGGGAACCACGAAGCGGTCGCCATCTTCGAGCGCGATTTCCGGCAGGTCGCCGACCGCCGCGGAGTCCGGTTTCAGATCGAGAACCACGCGTCCAGTCGCCTTCACTTCCCGCAGCTTTCCGACCAGTTGCCGCTGGGCCTCCAGTTTGGCGCGGCTGTCGGCGACTTCCTCGGGACTGACTCCGGAGGGCGCAAGCGCACTACGGCTAATGTCCTTCTCGAGTTCCTCGATCAGCTGATCGAGGCCCTTCTGCTGGTCGAGGCGCACCGATTCGCGGGTAAATTCACTCCCGTAGAGATAGGCGTTCGGGGTAAATCCGCCAACCCGTGCGACCAAGTGCCGGACGGTTTCGCCCGGTTCGGCCCGGTAGACGCCGGCAGCCAGAAATTCCCCCTCCAGGCGCACGAATTTGTTCTGTTTCTCAAGCGGGATCGCGAGATCGTTCTGCGAGAAAATGGTGATGACGTCTCCCGGCTCGAGCGCCAGGTTGTTTTCCTCATCGCCCTGCAGCACCAGTTTCCCCAAATTGAAAGGAACCAGCCGCGTCGTGAGGTCCTGCGGGTTCAGCCGCTGAATGACCGCATAGTCCCAGTTGATCTCCGGAGCATTGCGGGCGATCTGGTTGCGCAGTTTCGCCGTCGTGGCCTCGGTCGCCGCTTGGGCCGAGGCCGGGTGCCTCTCGAACTGGGGGTCGCCTCTCTCGCCCGCTCTCTCGTCCTCTCGCACGCCCGGGTTCGCATCCGAGTTGGGTGCTCGCCCGTAGTCGCGGGTCATCGGGGGGCCACCGCGCTCGCCCGGGTTCGCGACCGGGTTGGTGGCGCGCCAATAATCGCGGCTGATCCGTTGGTCATCTCTCTCGCCGGCGTTTGCCACCCAGTTGGTGGCCCGCCAGTAGTCGCGGGTGACCAGAGCGTCCTGGTTGGGGATCACATCCTTCAGCCGCATGCCGCGATGCCATTCCGTGCGCCCGGGATGAGCGACGTTTCCCCGCAGCGTCACCGCGTTTTCAAAATGGGGAGAGAGCGAGAAGATGCGGATGACGTCGCCATCCTTCAATCCCCGCTCCAACCCTTGTCCATCCAGGGGAAATTCTTCGACCCGGCGGGTGCTGTGGTTTTCGATGCGTTCCACCACCGCCTTTTGTCCATCCGCGGTCGTGGCCAGACCTCCCGCCATCTCGACCGCGCTCGCGAGACTCGTCCCCTCCCGCAGTTCGTAAATCGCGGGCACGTTGACGCTGCCGGCGATGGCAATGGACGGCCCGGCCGGCGGGATATAGATGACATCCCCGGGCAGCAACCGCGCATCCTTCGACTTGTCCCCCTTCAAGAGCAGGTCGTAGAAATCGAATTCCGTGACCACGCGGTTGTTGCGCTTGAGTTGGATGTGCCGCATGGAGCCCGCGCTCGACGGTCCTCCCGAGGCGAACAGCGCGTTGACCAGCGTGGAGAGCGAACTGACGGTGTACGTTCCCGGACGCCGCGCCTGTCCCACGACGAACACTTGAATGGAGCGCAACTGTCCCAGACTGACCGCCACATCGAAATTGCGGAACACTCTGCCAATCGCGGTCCTGAAATACTCCGGCAGTTGCTGGTATTTCAACCCGGCAACGGAAAGCGCGCCCACCTTGGGCAGAAAGACCTCGCCTCCCCGGTCGACCATCAGTTTCGCGTCCACATCGATCTGCCCCCAGGCCCGGATCAGGATCTCGTCTCCCGGTCCGATCAGGTAATCGTCGGTCACCGGAATCCGGTCGAGCGGAGCGAACGTGGTGGGCACGTGATCGAACAGGCTGTACCCATAAATGGGCAACCGGCGGCCGACGGAACTGGCGACAAATTCCTGAAATTCGTTGGGCGGCGGTTCCGGAGTCGCATTCCCCCCTGCTTTCGCATTCTCATCCCGGTTGGGCAGGGCGGGGTTCGGCAAGGCTTCCGCGGGAACCGGCGCCGCGATCGCTTGATTTCCTCCTTGGCCAAGCGCCGGATTGCGATTGCCAGCGGATGTTGGGGGCGGGGCCGGGCAGTTGTCCCCCGCACATTGCGGGTTATCCGCCGCGGCGGCGGGCGTACGCAGCGTGGTTTGAGCCCATCCGGCACCGGGGGGCAGCGCCAGCAGGCTCAGCAACGCCGTTGCCAAGATGCGTCTTCTCGCCAGCGCGGACGGTGCGGAGCGGGGCTTCCCGGTTTCGGAGATTGTGGTCGCGTTGATCACGGGTCCCGAGATCGCCGGGTCGGAGGCGATTCTTGCCGAGTTCATTCTTGCCGGGTTGATTCTTGCTAAGCTCATTGGAAGTTCAGCGCCTTCCTCCACTTCGGATGGTAGGTAAACTCAATCGAGGCGACGGTGTTCGGTCCGGCGAGCGGGGATAGAACGGGAAAGTTCCAGCGTTCGTACTGGAGAAACGTCGTAATCTCGATTTGCGGCCGCAAGTAAAACTTCGCGCGGACAAAGAAATCCTGAATGTCGCCGCCCGCCGGGATGAAATCGCGGTCGACATGGGCTTTCCGGTAGCCCCCTTGCAGGGTGCTGCGGGGCGAAAGCCAATAGGTGCTCCAGAGTTGAAGGCCGTGGCCCTCCCGCCCCACCCAGGAACCGAGCAAGTGCCCGTCGTTGGTGTAGGAGTCGTGGTAGGCGCCGTTGTAGTAGACGTATTTGCCGCCCCGGTTGGAGAGCGCCGGAGGGTCCGACCACACCGCCTCGGCGCGGAAATCGAGCTTCGGGATGCGGGGAATCTGCGGCAGGTACATGCCCGGATTCATCAGCGACCGTTGCGGCGCCCCGAGCGGCGAGGTGTCATCGTCGGTCATGCCGTCGTTGTACAGCACCAGCCATTTCCGCAGGCCGGGAATGCGATAGCTGAAATCGAAGCCCCCGCGCCGGTCGCCCACGTCGGCCGCGCTGCCGGGGATCGTAGTTTTGTTGTCGCCGAAACTGCTGACACCTCTCCAGAACATGCCGACAGTAACCGGCCGGAATACGATGGTGCGCGAGAACCCGAATTCAAGGTTCGGCGTCGGCTTGAAACTGAGCTTCTGGCCGTCGACTCCCGGCATGGGCGGATAGTGGTGCCCGGCCATTAACCCGAAGAAGAAGTCCCAGCGCATCGGCCCCAACCAATGGAAGAAACTGGGCAGCCTCCATGGCGATGGATTGGTAAGACGCAACATGTCCATGGGCTCGGCGTTGTCGCTGAAGTTCGTGGGCCCGCCGTGGCCCGGTCCCCACCACAGGCTTTGCCGGCCAGCGGAAATCTGAACCGTCTTGAAGTTAACGGCGGCATAAGCGTCGAGCAGACGGAACCGATCGAGAACGGTCGTATGAATGGGAAGTTGCGACGGCGTCACGTCGATCGTACCGATCATCTGCTGCACCGCCTGACTGTAGGCGGGAAGCGCGGCTGCGTGCTGATACTCGCCGCGCACGTAAAACGCCACCGGCCCGGCCGATCCCGACGCCGAAGCCCCGCTCACCAGGTTCGAACCCTCGCCGTAAGGACGGCCGTAGTCGTCGATGAGGGTCTGGCCAAAGTGATAACCGTCGTCCAGCGGCGTGCCGGCGATGCCGAGGTAGCGCGTGTAAATGCTGTCGATCCGAACCTCGGAAGTTCTGGAACCGTCGATGCGCCCAAGTTCGTTCGAGAACTCGGTCGCGAGCGCGGCGTGCAGTGGGTAGGCCTCCGAACGATGGTGATCGCCGGCACCCAAGTCCTCGCCCGCGGCCGCGACGATCCGGGCACACTCCATGCGCGTCCACGGCCGCAGATTGGCATATGCGCTGGGCGCATAACCGAGCGCGGCCAGACGGTCGAACGCGGCGTAAACCCAGGAGTCCAGGGGAACGTAGGGCGATCCGAGTTCAGCCGGCGTGCGTGCGCGTGACGATTCTTGTTTCTCGGATTCTTTTTCCTCGGAACCGGTCGCGCTCGCGCCCGGCAACCCGGGGTCGTGATGCGCCCGATACACGTAGCGGCCGATCAGATAGCCGAGCGCGCTGCCGACGACGACATCCGATGGAAAATGTTGCCGGGCCGCAACCCGCGACAGGCTGATGCCCGAGGCCGCGCCGTAGGCCAGCAGTTTGGTCAACGGTCCGGGGTATTCGTGGGCAATCACGCTGGCGATCGACCACGCCGCGAGCGCATGTTCCGAGGGAAACGAGGCGCCTCCGGCTCCGAAGCTGCCGGCGTTCGCCTGGTTCGGACGCGGCCGCCGGAACGCAAATTTCATGGCTTCGCCCACGATGATGCTGTCGGTCGCCGCCTCTCCCGCCAGGAATCCGGTTTCGCGGCTGTGGTCGTCGTGGGTGGTTATCCCGCGCAGGTACAAGCTGGCAGCGCTGCCGACCATGGCCGCGAGTCCGTAGGTGCCAAGACTGTTGCTGTGCGCCACCGGGGAATTTCCGAAATGCCGCATGATGCTGCCGTCCGCCGCCACCAGGCCGAGGGTGGCGACTCCGAAGGGCACCAGCCAATTTTTGTCTTGCGACCGCAGATGCAACGGACTGGTCCAGATCGTTTTCTGATCCGATAGAAAACTTCGCTCGAAGTGCGCCAGGCACAAGTCGGCCGCCACGCTTTTCCGGGCTGGCCGATTTTCTTCCGTCGGATGCGCTCCGGGCACCGCCGCCGCATCGCTGTCTTCGCTTTGACGGATGCTGGGACCGATGCTGGGGCCGATCGTGTCGCTGGTACTTTGTCTGGGGCAGGGGTCCGCCGTTTCGGGATTCGAGGCCCACCCGGCGCCGGCCGCCCAATCCACGAGAAGAACCAGGGCCACGGTCTGCCCAAGACGCCAGCGGAATTTATCCCGGAGAAGCATGCCCTAGAGTGGCCTGCACGGCTGGGTTTGCGGCTGGCGTTGACCTGCGAAGCCGGGCGCCAGGACGACGCGGCCGGCGTAATTCGCCACCGGTTCCAGATCGTCGGCGTCCACCTCCACCGCCACGCTTTGCATGATTACGTCGAGCGCGAGCACAACCCGGAAATTGTTCTTCTTGCGGACCAGCACGCCCTCCATCCCCATCATGGGTCCGGCCTTGATGCGGACCCGCTTCCCGATCGCGAGGTAAGGGTGAGGCTCGATTTTCCGCTGTCCCAGGCCGGAGCGCAGCGCTTCGATTTCAAAAGTGGGGAGCGGCGCCAGGGTTCGTCCAAAACCAACCAGCGACTGCACACCCGGTACTGCGAGCACCCGCACCCGCTCCCGGGGATCGATATGCACAAACACGTAGTTGGGAAAAAGGGGCAGTTCCAGGTTCATCTCGCAGCGGTTCTTCCAACGGTGGCGGGTTGCGTACAGCGGCAAGAACGATTCGATTTGGCGCTCGGCAAAGTGCGAGGCCACGCGTTTCTCGTGATGCGAATTGGTGTAGGCGGCAAACCAGTTCGCGGAAAATTCCTGCGCCGATGCCAACCCGCTCATCTTCTGTTCTCCTGCCGGTCGTGTTGCCGCCAAAACCGTCTGCATAATTTGCGTTCCCATTCGGAGGAAGCTTCGCTAGCCCCGCTTAGCAAGGTTATTTAGAACTTTCACATTTTTGCGTGACTGCCCACGTCGTCTATTGCACGTGCCCTGCCACCAAGTTACGCGTCCTGGACTCGCGCTTGTCATTCTGCTGGTTGCGGTTACGAGTTCGTTGGCCGCCTTCTTTCTTGCCATTCCCGCTGCGGGAAACCGAATCGGGTCTCTCGTTCTAAATGAGCACCCGCCCGGAGGTACTCCCATTCGAGGTACACAGGAGTCTTCTACCCTCCTGCTCTCGCTTCGACCTGGTTCCATCTCCGAATTTCGCCGGTGGGGAAGAAAAAGCGATCTCGCAACCCCCACGCGCCGGTAGCGCAGCTTTCATCACATTTTCGGTGTGAGCAGTCGCACTGCATCCCATGTGGGTTTGCAGCGAAACTGCGGTGGCCAAGGGTCGTACGAAATACTCGTTCGCCCCGCAATCAAGGCAACGCCGTCAGCCATTACCCCAAAGGAGGGAGATCACCATGAAACCTGCGCCCACAACGTCCACCCGGTTCATGACCACCAACCCAACCACCGCATCGAGCAGTGACCTGCAAGAGCAAATTCGTCGTCGTGCCTACGAACTGTACGAGGAGCGAGGGAAAGACGACGGCCATGACCTCACCGATTGGCTGCAAGCCGAGTCGGAAGTGACTCGATAGAGGTCGAAGGCAGTGGCGGCGTAGAACCCAACTGCGGCTGGCAGAGGTTGGTAAATTGAGCCGCCCTCGTTGTATTCTCGGGACGTGCTGCGCTCGCCTGCTCCCCATCGGTCTCCAACTCCCGGATTATTTTTGGGGCTGATCATCACCCTGGCGGCCGTGGTTGCCTATTCGGGATACATCACGCGGCAGATCTCCGGCCTACGGCAGCTGCAAAACAATCTGGTGGACCGCAACCGGAAAGACTCTCTGCAGTTGCTGCGCATCCAGAACGATTTGAACTTGCTCGCGCTGGCCATGCGCGACATGCTGGATAACGATGAGCCCTACCCGCTGACGGCTTGGTCGGCGCAGTTCCAGCGCGTTCGGACCGACCTGGACGACGCACTGCGCCGCGAGCAGCAAGTTGCCCCGGTGAACCGCACGCCCGACCAGGAGCAATATCTGGAGAATTCGGTCGCGCAGTTCTGGGACGCCGCCGATCGGACCTTTGCCCTGGCGCGCGACCCCAATCAGGCGGAGGCGAGGACGCAGATTCGAATCTCGTTGCGGGCCCGGCAGGAAGCGCTCAGCACGGCCGTCTCCCGGTTGCTGGTACAGAACAACGAGAG
>JBGPFV010000070.1:0-9571 GCA_041483535.1 Terriglobia bacterium
ACGCGACCGGCCACAGAGTTTGTCGCTCAGACCTTCGACAGTGACGTAGGTGACCGCGCCCGCCGGATACATCTCTTCCACGCCGGGTGCAAAAATGAGGTCCACGCCTTCTTTTTCCAGCAGTTCGCGATCGCGATCAAAATTCCGCGGATACTTGGCCAGGTCTTCGGTAGGGCCGAATTGCAGGGGGTTCACAAAAATCGAGGCCACGACCGCATCGCATTGGGCCTTGGCCATGCGCACCAGCGAGAGATGACCCTGGTGGAGCGCTCCCATGGTGGGCACCAGGCCGAGACTCTGGCCGTCAATGCGCGCGCTGCGGCGAGCGGCGCGTATTTCGGCGATGGTCGTGCAGATCTTCATTTGCATCCACAATCAACCCAGGAGACGGGAGGGCACGGCTTCAGCCGTGCCGAAAATGCCAACGCGGCAGTCACGGCACGACTGGAAGTCGTGCCCTCCCGGCCTTCGACTGCCGTACGAAATTTCCCGCAACCGGTTTAGGGCCAACGGTGAGTTCCGGCCCATCGTCCGCGCGTGCGCCACTTTCAGGCCGAGGGAATCCAGTTGATGAGCACATGCATGCTCTCCAGCGTGCCCGCCACGACGGCCCGGTTCTTGCGAATCTTCACCTTGTCATCGGCGGAGCCGCGCACCCCATTTTCCGTCACTGCCACCACGCGCCCGTAAGGCCACGCGGACGACGGCAGCTTGCCCAGCGCCTGAGTCAATTCCTCCGGCTTCAATATGTGTTCTTCATGATTATCGGGATCCAGTAGCCCGACCCCGTCGGTTCGAATAATCAGGTAGGGATTCCTCCAGCCCTTCATATCGAGCATGCCGCGATATTTTTCAGGAGCGGCCGGAGGGATGGCCAGAATGCGCGCGACTGCGCCGGCTTCGAGGGCAGCGGGATCGGGTGCTTTGGGAGCTGCGGAGCAGGAAACCAGCACGGCGACGGCTGCCGCGATGAGTCCCAGATGCGACTGTCTCATTCGGCCTCTAGCGCCTCATCGCCCGCTTGCGTTCCAGCACTGTGTCCAGCGCCGCCCGGGTTTCCTTCGGCAGGTGGTAGGACTCTTCGTCCGAGGGATAGTGTCGCGCGGCCACGTCGGCACGGAAGGCCTGCACTGCACCAGTGATGGTTGCGCCCACGTCGGCGTAGTGGCGCACGAACTTTGCCGGATGCCCAAAGCTGAGATTCAGCAGGTCGTGGAAGACCAGCACTTGTCCGTCGCAGTCCGGCCCGGCACCGATCCCGATGGTCGGGGTCTCGACCTCGGCGGTAATCATGGCCGCAACTTCACGCGGAATGCCTTCGACAACCATGAAAGCCACCCCCGCGCGATCGAGCGCAACCGCATCGCGCATGAGTTGCTCGATCGCGTTCAGAGTCTTGCCCTGCACTTTGTAGCCGCCCATCATGTTGATCGATTGCGGCGTGAGCCCGATATGCCCCGCGACCGGAATCTCGGCGTCGATCACGCGCCGGATCACCTCCACGCGCTTCTCGCCGCCCTCCATCTTGACCGCCTCCGCCCCACCTTCTTTCACGAAGCGAGCGGCGTTCTCAACCGCGTCTTTGGAGTCGACCTGATAAGACCCGTAGGGCATATCGGCGATCAGCAGCGCATCTTTCACGCCCCGGTGCACCGCCTTGACATGGTGCAGCATCTCGTCCACCGTGACCGAGAGCGTGTTCTCGTAGCCAAGCATGGTCATGGCCAGCGAGTCGCCGACCAGGACAATGTCGATACCGGCTTCGTCAACCAGGCGCGCTGTGGCGTAGTCGTAGGCGGTCAGGCAGGTGATGGGTTCGCGTTGAAACTTCTTTTCGCGGAGGGTAGCAGTGGTGATCTTGTGGCGAGGTTCGCCAATGGGCGTGAGACTCACGATGTCCTCCAGTGCCCCTCCGCAAACCAGGCGGATAGAGCCTGTACGCGTCTTTGGATGACGCTGGGGGAATTATAGCTGTAAAAGGGGCGTTGGTCGATAGGCGGTGGTCGGAGGCCAAGGATGCGCGTAGTAAGACGTTAGACTAATATCTTACTTAGTGGTAGGATTGAGTTCATGCGCAGCTATAGAACTGTCATCAGTTCCAAGGGGCAGGTGGTGATTCCAGCCGAGTTGCGGGAGGAGTACGGGCTGGATCGAGGTACCCGTGCAGTCTGGACGGAAGAGAAGGGGAGACTGGTGCTGACTCCGATAACCGAGCGGCGACTGGACGAGATCATGGGCTTCCTTAAGCCAGGTCCGGGCGAGCCATCGGCATTCGAGGGACTCTTTGAAGAACGCGAACGTGAGCGCAAACGAGAGGATCAATGACGGCCGTCTTTTCCCGTGGCAGTGCGCGGCGATATGTGCTTGACGCCAACGCGCTGATCGCTTTTTTTGAGATTCGTCGGGGCGCTGCGGAAAAGGTTCGGCACCTGCTGGGCGAAGCGGCGCGTCAGGATTCGCCACTCTTGATGTCGGCCATAAATTGGGGCGAGGTCTTCTACACGGAATGGCGCTATCGCGGCGAAGCTAAAGCTCGCGCAGCCGAGGCGAGTTTGCTTGAAATGCCCATCGCGGTCATCGCGGTCGATCGAGAGCGCGCCACACGGGCAGGCGCCTTAAAGCAAAAGCACGGTCTTGGTTACGCCGACGCGTTTGCCGCCGAACTGGCTATTGAGCGCGGCGCTTGGCTGGTCACGGCTGACCCCGAGTTTCAGAAAGTCGGGAAGACGCTATCCATCTATTCCCTGCCTCGGCATGAGACGTAAATCACGGCGAAAATCAGTAGGGCGGATTCTCATCCAACATCCCGACTATTGACCAACGACCGCGCTACGCGCTGGCCGCGTCCTGCCCGCCCAGCGGCAGGAAATACTGCGTGCCCTTGATCGGCGCGGACACTTTTTTCAGCAGCTCCTGCAGGTCTTCGTTGCGGTCGACGAAGTCGATCTCGGAGGTGTTCACGATCAGCAGGTCGGACTGCGTGTAGTGAAAGAAAAAGTGTTCGTAGGCCTTCACCACTTCCATCAGGTAGTCCTCGCTGATGGCCTTCTCGCCGGCCACATTTTTTTTCTTCAGCCGCTTCTTCAGCACCTCTGGCGTGGCCTGCAGATAGATGACCAGGTCGGGCGTGGGCAACTGCTCGCGGAAATAATTGAAGTAGCGATTGTAGGTATCGAGTTCCTGATCGTTGAGGTTGAGGCAGGCAAAGAGCTTGTCTTTTTCAAAGATGTAATCGGAAACCACTGTCTTATTTGACCGCGGACCCAGATCGAGCCCTCGCAGTTGCTCAAAGCGGCGGATCAGGAATGCAAACTGTGCCTGGAAGGCGGCGCCAGGCTCGCCTTCGTAAAATGCCTTTAGAAATGGATTGTCTTCCGGTTCGATGACGCGCTGGGCCGCCAGGCGCTCTCCCAGAACCCGCGCCAGCGTGCTCTTCCCCACTCGTATGGGACCTTCAACCGCGATGTAACGGGGAAGCTCGAAAAGCTTGGCCATGGATTGTCGTGGAGAAACTGGGAATCAGAATATTATATTGCTTCACCTCCAGACGCAATTGCGAGAAAGGGTAACCGCGGAATCGTTCCTTGCCGCTGGAGCGCCGGGCGTCCCCGCCCGGCCACTTCGCCGCTGGACGGGCGAGACGCCCGTCCCTCCACCAGCTAGAATCTCTCCATGCTTCCCGCTTTAATCGGATTGACAGCCGCTGCCACTGCTTCGGCGGCTGGATACCAATCCATGGCGCCGACGGGACAGTGGTATGGCCGGACGTTTGCCCGCGGGCCCCGCGGAAGCAAGCAAATCGCCCTGACCTACGACGACGGCCCGAACGATCCCCACACGCTGAAGTTGCTTGACGTGCTGGCGAAACACAGCGTGCGGGCGACGTTCTTCATGATCGGCCGCTACGTGCAGCAGCGCCCCGACATTGCCCGCGCGGTGGCGCAGGCGGGACACGTCATCGGCAATCACACCTTCACGCACCCGTTGCTCATCTTCAAATCGGAAGAGCAGACGCGCAAGGAGTTGGTCGACTGCCATCAGGCTTTGCAGGACGCAATCGGCGAGCGTTCAACTCTGTTTCGCCCACCGTTTGGGGGAAGGCGGCCAGCAACGCTCAGGATCGCGCGCAAACTCGGGCTACAGACGGTGATGTGGAACGTAACCGGCTACGACTGGAACGCCCCGCCCGCCGCAGTGATCGAGAAGAAAGTCGCGCGCCAGATGCGCGGCGGCGACGTGATCCTGCTGCACGATGGCGGACATCGCGCCATGGGTGCGGACCGCGCCCAGACGGTGATGGCGACGGAGAATCTGATCCGGCGGTATCGCGACCAGGGATACGAGTTTGTGACCGTGGGAGAGATGAGGGCTGTCAGCCATCAGCCTTCGGCAGTCGGAATCGGTCCACTATAAAGCAAGTAACTCCCGGTGCCGTTGACTTGTCCGTGACAAATAACTTCGCAATCTCCACAAAACTTTACGTGCGAACGTGTTTAGCTGATCAAAGCATCTCGCACGAAGAGATTTTGATCTCGAGACTGCAAAGAGCTTAACGGATCCCAACGATGAGCAGGTTCACGTTACTAGCTTTCTTACCTATTGTAGGAATCGCCTCCATGCTTGCGCTGAGTGCGTGCACGCCTATAAAGGTGCGGCTGGGGATGAAGGTTTATCTCGACAAGACCCCCATCACGTCCATCGCGGCCAGCCTGCCGAAAGGCCCGGGAATCGCGCCGGGAGAGAAGTCCCCGCTGGTGGTAGTGGTCACTAAGCCCGACGGCAAAGTATTACAGACGGAAGGCAATGGCCACGGAAAAGTTCTGTGGAAGGACCTCGCGGTCGCGCCAAGCGTCGTAACCGTCAACCAGAAGGGCATCATTTCGCTTCCCCACGACCCCCGAAAAAGCGAAGGAATGGTCGGCCATGTCAGCATCACGGTACCCAGCCATCCAGACCTCCGTGCCGAGCTCGACATTCCCTTGCGGTACAACTACGCCTTCACCTCGAATTTCTCCGGAAGCAGCGGGTCCAGCGGCATGAACGGCAGCGATGGACTGGCCGGATCGAGTGGCAGCATGGGTTCCACCGATCCGAATAATCCCTCGGCGGGCGGAGACGGCGGGAACGGCACCGATGGCTCAAACGGCGAAGACGGAGGTCCTGGAGGCGACGCGCCACCAGTGCAGGTCCGAGTCGCACTCAGATCAGGGAGTCATCCCCTCCTTCAAGTGAGCGTATCTGCAGCAGGCAAGCAGAAGCTGTACCTGGTAGATCCACAGGGAGGTTCGCTGACGCTGAGGGCTGATGGAGGCCCCGGAGGGTCAGGAGGAAGAGGCGGCCGCGGAGGCCAAGGAGGCTCCGGCGGTATGGGAACTCCCAGCGGATCGAGCGGCAGCAACGGCTCCGACGGACGGAGCGGCTTTGATGGGTCGCCGGGGAGGGGCGGAAGCATCACCGTGACCTACGGTCCGCAAGCCAAACCCTTCTTGGCTGCGATCCGACTCTCCAACAAGGGTGGCCCACCGCCGGTATTCAAGGAGGAACCAGTGGCGGCGCTGTGGTGAGGGGTGGTCCGCTTTTCTACGCCGCCGCCATCGCAAACGCCTGCTTCGCGGCGGCGATGGTTTGCTGCACATCGTGTTCGGTATGCCCGGCACCTAGAAATGCCGCTTCGAATTGCGACGGCGGCAGGTAAATGCCGTTTTCCAGCATGGCTCGGAAGAAACGTCCGAAAGCGTCGGTGTCGCATCTAGCGGCGGAAGTCCAGTCGGTGACTGGGCCCTCGGCGAAGAACCACGTAAACATCGAGCCGACCCGGTTGTGGCACATGGTCACGCCAGCATCTTTGGCTGCCGCCGCCACTCCGGCGACCACTTCGGCGGCAAGTTTGTCGAGCTTCGAGTAAACGTCCTTGTGCTCGCGCAGGTAGCGCAGCGTGGCATAACCGGCGGCCATCGCCAAAGGATTCCCCGAGAGCGTTCCGGCTTGGTACACCGGGCCGAGCGGAGCAACCAGATCCATGATTTCGCTAGCCCCGCCGTAGCCGCCCACGGGCAACCCTCCGCCGATAATCTTGCCCATGGTGGTCAGATCGGGCGTGATCGCGTAAAGTTCTTGCGCTCCTCCATAGGCTAGGCGGAATCCGGTCATGACCTCGTCGAAGATGAGCAGCGCCTTATCGCGCGCGGTTATTGCGCGCAGGGCTTCTAAGTATCCGCGCGCCGGAGGCACACATCCCATATTGCCCACGACCGGCTCCACGATGACGCAGGCAATCTGATGCTTGAATTTTTCAAAAGCTTGCTCGAGCGTGCCGGTGTCGTTGTAGGGCAACGCCAGCGTGAACTGCGTGAATTCTTCCGGAACTCCCGCCGAGCCAGGAATGCCGAGCGTGACCACCCCCGATCCCGCTTTCACCAGCAGCACGTCGGAGTGCCCGTGATAGCAGCCTTCAAACTTCACAATGTATTTCCGCTTCGTGTAGCCGCGCGCCAGCCGGATGGCCGACATGGTCGCTTCCGTCCCCGAACTGACGAAGCGAACCTTTTGCATGTGCGGAAAAGCGGAAATCACCAGCTCGGCAAGATCAGCTTCGGCGGGAGTAGACGCCCCGAAGCTCGTACCCTTGCGCGCCGCCGCAATCACGGCTTCGATGACGGTGGGCGCTGCGTGCCCCAGAATGAGCGGCCCCCAGGAGCCGATGTAGTCCACATACTCGTTGCCGTCGGCATCCCAAATATGCGAACCCTGTCCGCGTACGATGTATAGCGGTTCGCCTCCCACGCTGCCGAAAGCCCGCACCGGGGAGTTCACGCCTCCCGGAATCAACTGTTCAGCGCGTTTCTGCAGCACGCGGGATTGCTCTGTCTTGCGGGCCATGATTCCTCCAACATAGCGGTTGGCCGAGGCCGGAGCCGCCGACAACTCCGATCAATATAACAGTGGCCCGTCGAAAACGGCTGCCGATGGCGCCTTGCGAGGCGGAAGCGAATTCATCGGACTTTCACACAATTGCAACATCCCTGCAATCTCACACGGCTATCGTGATGCCAGTTGCCCTTCTAACCGGGAGGGTTCTTGAGGACGGCCTTGGGGGGCTCCAGGCTGTCCTTTTTACTTTTCGACGCCTCTTCCGCGTCATCTCCCGACTAAGCGCAAACTGATAGATTGGACTTTGGGGCGAGAGGTTGAAGCGAAATCGCAAATCGGCACACTGGACTGTACGGGCGTTGCTGGCCGTGTTGTGGCTGATGATCGCGGCGACCTGCCTAATGCCGGCCTACGCGCAACAACCCGGTGCACTTTTGCGCAAGGGCGATGCTCCGCCTGTGATTGCGGACGATTCACCCAGCCCGCCGAGCGATGCCATTGCCGATCCCGAAACGATGCTCCCACATTTCAGCGGCACGCGCTTCTGGCTCTCCGGGCAGATGAACTTCATCTTCCAGGCCCATCCCGGATTTCACGCCGACTACAGTGGGCCGAATAGCCTCAGGCCGCATTATGACAAAGCCACTTCGCGGGTCATGACGCTCTACACCGGCGTGCGGCTCAACCATTCCACCGAACTTCTGGTGGACATCGAAGAAGCTGGCGGCGCGGCGCTCAGCACCGGCCTGGGCCTGGCCGGAAACACGAATCTGGACATCGTGCGCAATCCGTCGTTGAGCAAAGCACCGTACCTGGGGCGCGGCATGTTCCACAAGGTGTTCGCGCTCAGCAAGGATAAGATTGCGAACCAGCGCAGCTATCTCTCGCTGTTCGATGAACTGCCGCGACGCCGCCTGGAGATTCGCTTCGGCAAGTTCAGCCTGCCGGATTTCCTGGACATGAACTCAGCCGGCTCCGACACGCATTTTCAATTCAGCAACTGGTCGGTCGACAACAACGGCGCCTGGGATTACGCCGCCGACACACGCGGCTATACGGTGGGCGTTACCGCTGATTACGAAGACCGCAACTGGGGCTTCCGTTTCGCCGAGGCGCTCATGCCCAAGGTTGCAAACGGAATCGATCTGGTGTGGCGGCCGTGGCAGGTTCATGCGGAAAACTGGGAGTACGAACTGCGTCGTGGCCTCATCCCCAAGAAACCCGGCGTCGTGCGGCTGCTCGCCTACACGAACTACGCCAATATGGGCATCTACCGCGATGCGGTTGCCCAGTTTAAAGAAGGCCTGGTTCCGGCCCCTGATATCACTCACCACCCCTGGCACGTCACCCGCAAATATGGCTTTGGCATAAACCTGGAACAGAATCTCAGCCGGAATTTCACGGCCTATGCCCGCTGGGGATGGGACGACGGAAGAACCGAGTCCTTTGCCTACACCGAGATTGATTCGACGTTCAATCAGGGCGTTGGGGTGAATGGCGCGCTATGGCATCGCAAGCAAGACCGTGCCGGCGTTGCCTTCGTATCGAACGCCATCAAGAAGGATCACCAGGAATACCTGGCGCTTGGCGGGAACGGTTTCTTGCTCGGCGATGGCAAGCTGAACTACGGGCGCGAAAACATTCTCGAATCGTATTACACGGCGCACGTTTGGCGCGGGATCTATATCGCGCCCGGAGTGCAGCGCATCAACCATCCTGGTTACAACCGCGACCGCGGGCCGGTCGTGGTACCGGGCCTGCGGCTTCACGTGGAATTCTAGAACTCAGTTCTCGGTTCCCGGCTCTTAGTTCTCCGTTCTCAAATTTGAAAACTCCCTCTTCCGCCGTTTCGCTGAATTCCGGCTTCTTGTTTTTGTACGCTATGGATTGCCCAGGCCATGCGCGGGGTGTTGTGGGCAATTCCGAAGCGGCCCTGAGCGTCCAGCAAAATGATTCCGCCGTGGCCGTTGAGGCGCTGCTTCAGATAGTTCATCGCTTCCTCGGCAACCCACTCCGGCAAACTGCCAGATTCGACGCGATCCGCCGCCCACTTCGCCAGCACCAGCTTCATGATCGGTTCTCCCCATCCGGTGGTGGAAGCGGCCGCGCTGAGGTTATCGGCATAGCAGCCGCAGCCAATCAACGAAGAGTCGCCCAGGCGGCCGGGAGCCTTATTGAGCGTGCCGCCGGTCGAAGTCGAAGCGGCGATATTGCCGTCGCGGTCAAGGGCCACGGCTCCCACCGTGTCGTGCGAAATTTCGGGCGCGAACAGATCGTTGCCGTGGGTTCGGTCCTGCGCCTGGTATTCCCGCAGGCGCTCGACTTCGCGAGGAACGACGAGATCTTCGTTGCGGCAAAGAACGATGCCCTGTTCGGCGGCAAAGCGCTCGGCGCCTTCGCCGACAAAATAGACGTGCGGGCTGTCGCTAAGAATCTTCCGAGCGGCGCGGACCGGGTTGCGCAATCGTTCGACGCAACCCACCCCGCCGCCGCGCAGGGTCGAGCCGTCCATGATGAAGGCGTCGAGTTGCACCTTGCCGTCGCGGTTCAGGAAGCTGCCGCGGCCTGCGTCAAAGGTTTCGTCGTCCTCGAGCACGACCACGGCCTCTTCGACCGCGTCGAGAGCGGAACCGCCGCGTTCCAGCGCGCGCCATCCGGCCGCGGAGGCATTGCGCACGCCGTTGAGGTGCGCCTCGACCAT
>JBGPFV010000071.1:0-9541 GCA_041483535.1 Terriglobia bacterium
CCGCCACTGCAAACAACGCCGCAAACGCCGCCAGGTTCCGCGGATTCAAATACTGATCGAGGATGTAAAGCGCCGTCCCGGCAATGGGCAAGGTCAGCAAAGCGGCCATCGCAGCCACCGCGGCCCAGCGCGCCCGATCGTCGTCAAACAAAGCCGAAGCCAGCCGCCAGCTAGCCGCCAGCAGCAAAAAGATAGAAATTAGATGCCAGAGAAACACGACCCACGGCAATGGCAGATGCGTGGCCCGAACCGAAAAGGCAATCAGGTTCGGATAGAACGTATGACCGGCATGCTCGCCAAAGAACTCCGCGTTCGCCGGAAACAAGCTGGGATTCAGAATCTTCAGAACGCCGGGAAGGTAAATCTCCGAGTCTTCCGCATAGGGATGATAGCCATGAATCAGCAGGGCCGCGGCAGTCGGCAGAAGAAGATAGAGGGCCGTCTTTCGTTTTGTGGAGTGGGTTCGGTTCACGAGATTCAATGACTACTCAGACCGTTGCATACAGTGGACTCCGTTCACCGCTGCCTTCGCTACTCTGGTCGCTGCTCTGCAGTCTAGTATCTCTGGCCCGTCCATGCGTGGCCAGAGCGTATGCGACTAGGAGTACCATGCGCCAGCAGCTGCGACCGCCTAGATTCTTTCACCGGTTACCGACCCCGATCCACTGCTCTTCATCACCGCTACCACCGCCAAGATCACGAAAAAGGGGTCGATGGGCCGCCGATAGTAAACTTCGGGACTCGTGATGTAGTAGATGAGCGGGAACGAGAAGAGCACGAGCGCATAGGGCAAAGCGCGCGACCAATCCGCTCGCAGCGCGCGCCGCAGGCCGAGAAGCGCGAGGACGGTGAGTGTGGTGCAGAACAAAATGTTTGGCGGATCGAGCGGCTCCTCGGAGAGATAGGCGCGATCCAGACTCCAGTAGCCGGTCCACAAATAGATGGCGCGGCGCACCGTGGCCCATGTGTACCAGCCGGGATGGGCGCGAATGAACTCAACCGCCTGCCGCTTTTTGTTGTCCATGTAAGCGAGTTCGCCGAGCTGCTTGAATTCGTCCCATTCGGCATCGTTGTGCCACGGGCCAAGCTCGTAGGGTCCCCAATACGAGGTGTTGCCTTTTGTGCCCAGCCGCAGAACCAGTCCCATGTTGTCGCGGAAGGGAACGATGCGATGGAAGACTTCATAGTTACGGATGAACCACGGTGAGATGACGGCAACAAAAGCAATGGTGGCCACGACGTTGACGGCAAACCAGCGCTGGCCGCGGCGATGGCGGCGATAGATGACCCATCCGGCGAGAAAGGGCAGCACGGAGAGAAGAGCCGGGCTGGTCAGTGCGGCCAGTCCCCAAAGCAGGCCGAAAAGAGCCCATTTCCGAAACCTGTTTTCATCCTCGAGATTGAGTGTGATGAGAAAAAGCAAGCAGAGGAACAGAGTCGCCAGCCATGTCTCCCAGATGCGTTCGACGGGAAAATAAATGGCGTACGGACAGAAGGCCCACGCCCAGCCGGACCATTTGGCGACGCGATCTCCAAAGCTGATTCGAGCGATCCAAAAGACGAAAACGCAGGCGAGCGCCGACATCAACGCATTCAGCGAAAGCAGCACGACGGCGGAGGTCTTGGTGTAGGTGCCGAACAGCTTGAAGACACCGGCCACCAGATAGGGATAAACCGGCGTCATCCAGGCGGTCGGACCGGTGTCCTCGAACAAGGGACTGCTGAAGCCGTGGCCCTGAACGATGGAGCGGGCGATTCTACCGGCTTCGTATCCGAAATGCCAGTGGTCGCGCTGCGGTTCGAGTTGCTCCGGCAGCAAGAAAACCATGACTACCAGGCGGATCGCCAGCGCCACCAGGACCATGGAAAGCACGAATGATGGGAACCGTCTCTGTCTCGACGTTTCGGGAGATGCGCTCGGGTTGGAGGAGGGCGGCAAGGCTGAATGTTTTGGCTTGCGTTGATGATAAAGCACGCAGCGGCCAAAAGAAGGAAATGTGGGTCCGGTGCCGGCGTTAAGTTTGGGTCAACGCGCAATCCTGCCAAGACAGCCGCTTGCACCCGCCGCCAACTCTCCGTAGCATCTAACCAGTAAATGAGTACCACCCCGATCCCGAATGGACGCGCTCACCTCGCCCTAGGCGAGATTTTCAGCTTCGCCTACGAGACCTTCATGAGCAACAAGGCCCGGTTCGCCCTGACCGCGCTCGGCATGGTGATTGGCACCGCCTCCCTGATTCTGGTTACCACCATCGGTCTTACCGGGAAGCAGTACCTGCTGAACCAGATTCAGGCCATCGGCTCCAATTGGGTTTATGCGGAATACGAGAGCGGCGGGGAGCGCATCACCAACACCGTTAGTGACGCTTTGACCATTGATGATATGGAAGCGGTCCAACACCAGGTCAGTGGCATTGCGTACGCCTCTCCAGTGGTCCCGCTCAACGAGCGCGTGGCGGTCGGCGGGGGCAAGGAGCGCGACCTGCAGATCATGGGCGTCTACCCCGAATACCAGCAGGTCCGCAACATTGTCATTCTCGAAGGACGATTCTTCGACCAGCAGGACTCCCAGGCCCACAACAAAGTCGGCGTAATCATGCCCAAGCTGGCCATCCAACTCTACGGTTCGGAGCGAGCCGCGCTTGGCAAGACGCTCAAGCTGAGCGGGCTCCCCTTCACCATCATCGGCACCTTCCGCGAGCGAGTCGACACGTTAGGGCAGTCGGAAGTGACCGATAACACGGTGCTGATTCCCTACTCGGTCATCCGCTATTTTCAGGAAACACCCACCGTGAAGCAGATTTTCTTTTCCGCCGCCGACGCTACCCTGGTGGTGCCGATCACGGCCCAGGTTCAGCGCGTGATCCAGTCCCGCCATCGGCCAGAATCCGTTTACAGCGTCAGGAATCTGACCCAACTGGTAGCGATGGCCGATAAGACAGCCACGGCCATGACCGTGGTTTTGCTGGCAGTGTCGCTCGTGGTTCTACTGGTCAGCGGCATTGGCATCATGAACATCATGTTGGCGACCGTCAGCGCCCGCATTCGTGAAATTGGCATCCGCAAAGCGATGGGCGCCACCAACCGTGAAATCCGCTTTCAGTTCCTCGCTGAGGCCATCCTGATCTCCCTCATTGGTGGCGTCATCGGCATTGTGGTCGGCCTTGCGATTCCCTTCTCGGTTCGCTTCTTGACCGAGTACCGGATCCCGATTTCGGGGCTCTCGGCGATCATCGCCATCGTGGTTTCGTCGTTGGTCGGAATCTTATTCGGCACCCTTCCCGCGATCCGCGCTTCCCAACTCGATCCCGTCGAAAGCCTGCGCTACGAATAAGAATCATGCAGGGACGGAGGCATTCGTCCGTCCCCACGCAAGTCCCATGAAAAGTCTTCTTCTGGCATAAAATTAGAAGGAAGAGATTGCAGTGCTTTCTGACCGCATCATGCCCTCAAACGCAACCAGCGACCGGAGCCGCGCCGTAGTCCTGCTGAGCGGCGGCATGGATTCCTGCGTGTGCGCGGCGCTGGCGGCGCGCGACCATCAGGCGGCCGCCCTCCACGTCAGCTACGGACAGCGCACCGAGCAGCGCGAACGGCGTTCCTTCGAAAGCGTCTGTGACCGGCTCGGAATTCGCGACCGGCTGCTGGTGTCAAATGACGCTCTGCGCTCGATCGGCGGATCCGCCCTCACCGATCCGAGCATTGCCGTTCCAGAAGCGCACGGCATCGGCGCCAGTTCGGCCACAGGTGCTCCCGTCGGCATTCCGGTGACCTACGTCCCTTTCCGCAATGCGCACTTTCTTGCCGCCGCCGTCAGTTGGGCGGAAGTGCTGGGGGCCGAGAAGGTCTACATCGGCGCTGTAGAGCCCGACAGTTCGGGCTATCCAGATTGCCGGCCGGAGTATTATCGAGCGTTCAATGAGGTGGTGAAGGCGGGCACGAAAGCAGGATCGATCCGGGTGGTGACGCCACTGATTGCGATGCATAAACGCGAGATTGTGACGCTGGGCCTTGAACTCGGTGCCCCCTTCGATTTAACGTGGTCATGCTATCAGCGCGAAGATCGGGCCTGCGGTGTGTGCGACAGCTGCGTGCTCCGCTTGCGCGGGTTTCGGGAAGCGGGCGCGGAAGATCCCATTCCGTATGCGGAAGCCGCCGCCCGATTGCCCTAGCACTGGTTTCGTAACGGTCTTAAAATTCAGAGTCATTGCCGGGAGGCAAAATCATGAGGAAATATTTCATCCTTCCCCTGCTGCTCTCGCTCGCCGTGGGGATTTCCGCTCCACTGGCGTTCGCGCAGACCACGGGCACCGTGAAGGGAGTTTGCAAAGACATCGAAGGGAAACCGATCGCCCAGGCCGAAGTGGATTGGACCGGGACCGAATCCGGCCACGTCTACAAGCTTAAAACCAACAACAAGGGCGAGTACTTCTCGCTCGGTATCGTTCCCGGCAAGTACAACGTCCAGCTCAGCAAAGACGCCAAGGAGATCTTTCACTTCAATAACGTCACCGTGGGCCTGGACGAAACGGGGCTGGACTTCGACCTGAAGAAGGAGCGGGCCGGCGCAATCCTAGGCCAGGGATTGAGCCCGGAAGATGCCGCGAAGGCGAAGGAGGCTGCCGCCAAAGCCGCGGCCGAAACGAAAACCGTCGGCACCCTCAACGAAAGACTAGCCGCTGCCAAAGCGGCTACCGACGCCGGTGATTTCGAGACCGCCATCACGACTCTGAACGAAGCCAACCAGATCGACAGCACCCGCGATCTGATCTGGTTCAAACTCGGAGACGCCTATCGCATGTCAGCGCCCAAGCAGACCGATCCCGAGGAGAAAAAGAAGCGCTACGAGATGGCCGCAACCGATTACCGGAAGGCGATTGAGCTGCGCGGCGCCTCGGATGCGGCACAGAAAGACCCCGAAAACAATAAGAAAATGGCCGCCTACTACAACAACCTGGCCGAAGCCTATTCGAAGGCCAACAAGGTCGATGATTCCGTGGCCAACTATAACAAGGCGGCCGGACTGGATCCGGCGGGCGCCGGCACCTACCTGTTCAACGAAGGCGCTGTTCTTACCAACGCGGGCAAGGTGGATGATGCGATTGCTGCTTTCGACAAAGTGATTGCCGCCGATCCGACCAAGGCCGAAGCTTACTACTGGAAGGGCGTGAACTTGATCGGCAAAGCTACACTCAAGGGCGATAAAATGGTCGCGCCCGAAGGTACAGCCGAGGCCTTCCAGAAGTATCTGGAGCTCCAACCCCAGGGTAGGATGGCTCAGCCGGCCAAAGACATGCTGGCGAGCATCGGCGCAACCATCGAAACCGGCTTCGGAACGAAGAAGAAACCAGTAAAGAAATAGTTTGAACCCAGTTCTCAGTTCTCAGTTCTCAGTCAAGACCGCCACCTGGTTTTTCTGAGAACTGAGAACTGTTCTTCAGTTACCGAGGTCTATGACCTACTTGTCCTTCGCTGTTCCGCACATCCGCGTTACATTCAAGGTATAGGTTTCTCCAGCTTTGCGACGTTTCTCCCCCTGTGGCGTCAATGCTGATAACTGGGAGTGTATGGAATGGCTGCTCCGGGGAATTCCCCGATTGCGATTGCCTTCGAGGGCGTCAGTGGAACGGGCTCGATCCCGACGCCGGTGCTTCTGGCCGGCATGTTGCGTGCATCTGAAAAAGTCAGCGACCTCGTTTTTTCGCCGGGGCGACCGCCCCAGGTGGAGATTCAGGGACAGCTTACGGCGGTCGAAATCTCCGGCAGCAGCACGCTTTCAGCGGATGACACGCGCCGCATCGCGGCCGATCTGATCGGCAACAATAAGCAGGCCGTCAATACGCTTCGCGAGCAGGGCTCGTGCGACGTTTCCTACGGATTGCCGGGAATGGCCCGGTTCCGCGTCAACGTCTTCATCCAGCGCGGAAGTTGCGCAATTGTGATGCGCGTCATCCCGACCGTCATTCCGACGTTCAGTTCGCTTCATCTGCCCGCGCAATTGGAAGACGCGGCGAAGGTTCGCAACGGGATCATCCTGGTGACAGGCGGGACCGGATCGGGCAAGTCTTCGACGCTTGCCGCCTTGATTGACCGCATCAACAGCCAATATTGCTATCACGTTCTGACGGTGGAAGATCCGATTGAGTTTCTGCACAATCACAAGAAATCGACGGTGCACCAGCGCGAGTTGCACAGCGATGCGCCGAATTTCACGATGGCGCTGCGGGCGGCGCTGCGCCAGGCGCCGCGGGTGATCATGGTGGGCGAAATTCGCGACCGGGAGACACTGGAGATTGTTCTAGAGGCCGCCGAAAACGGCCACATCGTTCTGTCCAGTCTGAACACCGTCGATACCTCGAAAACGGTGGAGCGCATCGTGAGTACGTTCACTGCTGCCGAACAGCAATCCGTTCGAGAACGCCTCGCCAAGACTTTCCGCTACATCATTGCGCAGCGACTGATACCGCGCACCGATGGCGGGGACCGCCTCGCCGTAGTCGAAATCTTGAAATCCAACTCGCGCACTCGCGATTGCGTGGAGCAGGGCGAGCGCCCGGGCCGCACCCTGCTGGACGCGATCAAGGCCAGCGAAAACGAGGGCATGCAGCACTTCGATGGCGAGATCGCGAAACTGGTTCGCTCCGGCCTGGTCGATCTCGAAACCGGCCTTTGCTTCGCCAGCAATGCGACCGTGCTGGGGCAGGAATTGGCGCGGTGAAAACTCGTGTAGAGACGGGGCTTGCCCCGTCTCAGACTGCGGAACAACTCTCGCTCACTAGGTATCGGTAAGGGCACGGCTTCAGCCGTGCCGCTCAGCGCCAATAAAGACGCGGGCTTTAGCCCCCTGCGGGACCGCCGGCGTATGATTCGTGCATGTCTTCTTCTTCCCATTCACTTTCTTCCGCAGCGCCATTGACCGGCGTGGTTAGCTTTGAACAGGCTCGCCACCTGGTTGAGCAGCATGCGGCCGGCGTGCGGCCGGGAGAGGTGGAGGCGCTGGATCTGCTGGCGGCGTTGGGGCGGGTGCTGGCGGAGGGGATTGTGGCCGACCGCGACTTCCCTCCTTTTGCGCGGGCGACTCGCGATGGATATGCGGTGCGGGCGGCTGATTTGGTCCAGGTCCCCGCGCGGCTGGAAGTCGTTGGCGAGGTAAAAGCGGGCGATTGGCCCGAGCCGGGAGCGCTCTCCGTCGGGCGCGGGCAGGCGGTGGGGATCATGACGGGGGCTCCGCTGCCAGCGGGGGCGGACGCGGTGGTGATGGTGGAGCACACGTCGGTCGCGCAACCTTTCCACCCTAACGTCGCAAAGGACGCGACGTTAGGATGGGGCACCCTCGCCGGAGAATTCGTTGACATTCAGCGCAGCGTTAGCGTGGGTGAGAACTTTGTTCCGCGCGGGGCGGAAGCGCGCGCCGGACAACGGTTGCTCGATCGCGGACGGCGGCTGGACCACGCGGGCATTGCGATTGCCGCGTCGGCCGGCAAGAGCCGTGTGCAGGTCTTCCGCAAGCCGCGCGTGGCCGTGCTTTCGACCGGCGACGAAGTGGTGGAGATTGACGCGACTCCGGGGCCGGCCGAGATACGGAATTCGAATTCGTATTCGCTGGCGGCGCAGGTTCAGAATGCGGGCGGGGAGCCGGTGCGCCTCCGGATCGCTCCGGATGAACGGGAGCGGCTGCGGGCTTTGATTGAGGAAGGACTGGGTTGCGATCTCTTGCTGCTGACGGGCGGCGTCTCCATGGGGAAATATGACCTGGTGGAGCAGGTTCTCGCGGAGTTGAAGGCGGAGTTTTACTTTACGGGAGCGGAGATTCAGCCCGGGCGGCCGATCGTGTTCGGTTCGTGTGGCGCGGACACCCCTGTCCGCGTGTTGGCAGCGAATCCGTCGTCAGCGCGGACAGGGGTGTCCGCGCCACACAGGAAATATTTCTTTGGGCTGCCGGGGAATCCGGTGTCGACCATGGTGACCTTCGAACTGCTCGCGCGACCGATGATCGAAGCGTTGGCGGGGATGGCGCCGCAGCGGTTGATATTTCTTCGCGCGCGGCTCAAGTCGGAGATCCGAACGAAGACAGGCTTGAAGCGATTTCTTCCGGCTGTGCTCTCGGGAGAATTTGAAAATGCCGAGGTGGAACTGGCGAAGTGGCAAGGGTCGGGCGACATCGCCACGCTGGCGCGGGCGAACTGCTATGTGGTGATTCCTCCGGACCGCGAACGCATCGACGCGGGAGAATGGGTGTCGTTATTGATGCGATGAAGAAGCGGCCTCTCCGCAGCTAAACAGGCGGCGGAAACACCTCTAGGTTCGAATGCGGGGAAACTTTGGCTCCGTATCAGGACATCGCTTTAGCGATGCCGAAAGCCGTCACTAAAACCGCCCCTTTAGGGGCTGCGGTAGGGCGTGTACGATAACCTGTTGGCGATGCCTAAGAAACTATCCCACTACGACACGCAGGGCCAGGCTCGCATGGTAGACGTGTCCTCCAAGGCGCGAACGGCGCGAGAAGCGGAAGCGACTGCTTTCGTTCTGATGTCGCCGGAGGTGCTCAGGGCGCTGCCGGAAAATCCCAAGGGCGACCCCCTGGAGGTAGCGCGGACGGCGGGAATCATGGCGGCGAAGCGGACCTCGGAGTTGATTCCGATGTGCCATCCCGTAGCGCTGTCGCACATTGCTGTGACCCTACGCCTGTGCGAAAATGGCGTTTCGATTGCCACAAAAGTAAAGACCACGGCGGAGACAGGCGTGGAGATGGAAGCGCTGGTCGCGGCCAGCGTGGCGGCGCTGACCGTGTACGACATGTGCAAGGCGCTCGACAAGGGCATCGAAATCCGCGAAGTGGTGCTGGAGCGGAAGTCGGGGGGCAAGAGCGGAGACTACCGCAGAGCCAGCAGGAAGAAGAAATAGTTTTCCGGCAATTTATCGTTGATCATTGGCCTATGGCAAGCAACGTCAAAATCCTGCTGGTGGACGACAATCCGATGGTGCTCGGGATGCTGCAGCAGGCGCTCTCTACGCTCGGCGCGGTCACGGTTGCGACCGATGCCGCCGACGCGTTGATGAAAGCGATCGACGATTTGCCGGATGTGCTGATCAGCGACTACCGTATGCCGGGCATGGATGGCCGGCAGTTGCTGGAAAAACTGAAGGCCCGGCCGGCAACCGCGGGGATTGCGGTGATCCTGATGGCCTCGAAGGCCGACATCAGCGAACGATTGTCGATGCAGGACCCGATCGAAGATTATCTGGAAAAACCTTTCTTTCTGAAAGATGCCACCCACAAGATCAAGCGCGTAGTGGACCGGATCGCGCTGGAGAAGCTGAGCAAGGCGGCGTCGACCGATGGCATATTGCGCGGCAGTCTGTCGCAGATGAACGTGATTGACCTGGTGCAATCGCTCGAGATGGGACGCAAGAGTTGCCTGCTCACCATGACCAATGGCGACGACAAATGCGAGATCTATTTCAGCCAGGGGCAAGCCAAACACGCCGCGTATGGCCCGATTACGGGGGACGAAGCGGTTTTCAAAGTGCTGCGCTGGAC
>JBGPFV010000072.1:0-9523 GCA_041483535.1 Terriglobia bacterium
GTCCTGGAGAAATTGGTCCATCTGGTGGCAATACTGGCACCAGCGATGCGGAGGAGATGGGTATCGACCTAGCCGCAGACGGTGCAAGTGATCCTCCCGACGAAGATTGATCCCTTAAACCCCGCCTATCCCTCAACGCGGAAAGCAACGCACTCTTAGGACACTACCACATTTCCCGCTAACCATATGATTCTAATATACCGACAAAGGGGGGGAGGGTGGCCGGTACTAACTAGTTAACTTCATCAACTGGTGAATAGCCAAAAAAAGCTGGGACAGTCGCGGAGAAGCGAAGAAAAGAAGAACCTGATTAGATCCGTTCGCCAGTCGCAGCGATCGTCGAAGCAAATTGAGAAATTCAGCGATGCACTTATCGCAAGAAAGGTTGCAAATAACCCGGGCCGGAAGTAATATGGCTTTGGACGCCATCTTTCGCGTTCACCCTTGTCCAACAAAAACAAATCTTCCAGGTAGAAGCGCAACCCTAGGTTTATGAGCAAATCTAAAGGGGTGCCCAAGGCCCCGGTGCAATTCGGAGAGAATGCATGTCGTGGTACGCGTACTGCCTCACGGAACACCCGACCCTAGCGAATGGTGTTCGCGCCCGTCGTCCCTTCGTCCTCGATGGAATTCAAGGTGTGAACTCCGCTCCCGTCATGAGCTACCCGAGCGGAGAGTTCGCGGTGATCGTCAGTGAATATGACCGCGCCACCTCCAAGCTCGACGAGAAGTCGGTTCTGGAACATGCCCGCGTGGTCAGCCAGAGCTTCCGCACCGCCACCGTCCTGCCCTTCCGCTTCGGAACGATTTTCGACACCGAAGATGCCATCCGCCAGGCCGTCCGGGCCAACCGCCGCACGTTCTGCGAGAGCGTGGAGCGGCTGCGCGGCAAGTCTGAAATGCGCATCAAGCTGGTGGTCCGTGACGGTTCACTCCGCGGTCCCATGGAAGATATCGTCCTGCCCGATACCGTCGGCCGTGAGTACCTGATCAAGCTGCGCGAAAAGGCGTCCCGTGAGCGTGAGCGCCAGACCAAAGCCCGCGCGCTTTCCGTCCAGGTGCACAAGCTCTTCAACCCCCTCGAGGAAGAAGTCAGCTGCAAGAAGGTCGATGCCGACGGAATGTTGCTCGATATCGCCCACCTGATCGACACCAAGTCGATCGAAAAATATCAGAACCGTTACAGCACGGCCGCCAAACAACTCAAGAATTGCCAGTTGTTCGTGACCGGTCCGTGGCCGCCCTACCACTTCCTGCCCGGGAAGGTGCGCACGGTCGCCGGGGACAGCTAGAAACAGCCGATTTTGTCCCAAGCCCCCTTTCGAGGGGGCTTTGCTTTCCGGAGGCGACGTTACGTAGAGACGCGGCTTGCCGCGTCTCCGGCGGCGGGGGGAACGGGGCAAGCCCGTCGCTACACTCAAGCGCCGCTTACACCTTACTTCTGCCAGTGTGCAGCTTTATGCATCCGACGGCAGCATCGGCGGATCATCCGCCGTCTGTTCTGCGCCTAGAGGATTCACCCTAACATCTTGATTTTGAACAGATTCCAGAAATGGGACTCGCCTCTGCTCCCACTTACCATTTTGGTTCCCCAAATGCTCGATTCCAGTGCACTAAAGAGGTCGTGCCCGTTTGACAAACTTCACTCTCGATGTTCTGGACATCTCCATCTGTCCGTTCCACTCCCCGGAACGGCGTCGCCTAACTTTCCTCTGATTCCCGCCACTTAGCCTCTTTGAAAGGGTGGCCCCGAAAAGGGGCCGCTTTTTTTGTTTCTCGCGCTCCTGTACACTCGCGCTTTCCCATGAACTCTGAAAACGCGCACTCTAACAGAACCGTTTCCTTGCCCATCCTCCTGCTACTGATTACCCTGCTTGGGTCCACAGCGCTGCACGCCCAGAAGCCTCCGACCGCAACCGACGATGTTCTCCTCGCCACCATGGAAAAGGAGTTGCATCGGGGCCAAGCTGAACTCGCCAAGCAGGATCCCGCCCCCTACTTCACCAGCTACAACGTGACCGACGGCGAATCGCTGGTCATCCTCGGGGCCCAGGGTGGGATCCTCTCCTCATCTCGCGCCCGCCGCCGCGTCGCCGACGTCAGCATGCGCATCGGAGCCCCCGCTCTCGACAACACCCATGACCAGGAACGTTTCTCCGGTATTACTTCCGGACCTCTTCCGCAGCGGGACGATCCCGACGCCATCGCCCGCGTCCTCTGGCGCCTGACCTACGAACAATACCGCAAGGCGCGCCAAGCCTATACCAACGTGAAGACGAAGACCGCTGTCCGCGCCAAAGACGAAGACGACTCGCCCGACTTCTCCGAGGAGAAGCCCTCGACCTACATCGAGAAAACTCCGTCGCCCGCGTTTCCCGAGCAAAAATCCTGGGAAGAACTCGCCCGCCGCTATTCCGCTTACTTCCGCCGGTATCCGCAGGTCGAAGAATCCGTGGTTTTTCTCACTGCCGCGAGGAGCCACAGTTATCTGGTCTCTACGGAAGGCACTAAGATCGTCACCGACGACGCCATCTTCCGCATCATGATCCAGGCCGAAACCCGCGCCGACGACGGCATGCAATTGATGCGCGTCGAAACCTTCCAGTTTTCCGACCCGACGAAATTTCCTTCCGAAACGGAGGTGGCAGCGAGCGTGCAGAAGATGGCCACCGATTTGAGCGCGTTACGAGCGGCTCCGCTCGCCGAGCCCTATAGTGGTCCGGCGCTGCTCTCCGGACGCGCGGCCGCTGTTTTCTTTCATGAGGTGCTCGGCCATCGCGTCGAAGGACAGCGCCAGCGCGGCCGCGACGAAGGCCAGACGTTTACCAAGAAGGTCAACGAAAAAATCCTGCCCGAGTTCCTCAGCGTCACCGACGATCCCACGCTGCATACGGTCGCGGGCACGGAACTGTCGGGTTTTTACCGCTACGACGACGAAGGCGTTCCCGCCTCGCGCGTCGAGGTGGTCAAGGACGGCATCCTGAAGAATTTTCTGATGGGACGATTGCCGGTAAAGAACTTCGGCAGCTCGAACGGCCACGGCCGCGCCCAGGAGGGACTGATGCCCGTCGGCCGCCAGGGCAATCTGATCGTGACTTCTTCAAAAACGATTCCCGACGCTCAACTGCGCTCCCGCTTCATTGAAGAAATAAAGAAGCAGGGGAAACCCTACGGGCTCTACTTCGAAGATATTCAGGGCGGATTCACTTTGACCACCCGCGCTCTGCCGCAAGCGTTCCAGGTGTTGCCGGTCATGGTCTGGCGCGTCTATGCGGACGGGCGTCCCGATGAACTCGTCCGCGGTGTCGATATCGTCGGCACCCCACTCACGGTGCTTACCCAGATCGCGGCCACCGGAGACACCACCAGCGTCTTCAACGGCATTTGCGGAGCCGAATCCGGGAGCGTTCCCGTATCCGCAGCCGCTCCCGCCATGCTGTTTTCCGAGATGGAAGTGCAGAAACGAAAGTACGGCGACGCGCGTCCTCCCATTCTTCCGCCCCCACCCGGGGCGATGGACGACAAGGGAGGCGCACAATGACGCGGCAAAAATTGATCAGCCAAAGTTTGTCGTTGTCGCGCATGATTTTGGGTGGCGCAGCGCTTCAGCGCGGCGGTAAATGGCTCACTTTTATACTCGGCTTTAGCCGCTGCGGCGAGGCTGCCGAGCGACCTCAGCGGCTAAAGCCGCATTCACAACCATGCGGTCATCGCAGCGCTGAAGCGCTGCGCCACCCAAAATCAATGTTCGCACTGCTCGCGTGTGTGATCCTCTGCCTGTCAACTTCCGCCCGCGCCGCCAATTCGGCTTCCAGCGATGCCGTGCTCCGCGCCCTTCGCGAGGAAATGGACCGCTCCAAAGCCCAGCTGAAAATGGACAACGTACCGGCGCCGTATTACATCGAATACCGCGTCACTGAGATCGACCAGTACGATGCCAACGCCGTTTTTGGAGCGGTGCGCAACCAGCAGCATAATCACGGCCGCCTGCTGCGAGTCGTGGTCCGCGTCGGCGACTACAAGCAGGACAGTTTCTACGGCAGCGGAGAAGGCGTCGTGGACCTGGTTCCTTCCGACAATGATGTCTTCGCGATCCGCCACCGCATCTGGCTCGCCACGGATCGTGCCTACAAGGCGGCCAGCGAAGCGCTCTCCGCCAAGCAAGCCGCCCTGAAACAGTTGAAGGTCGATGAGCCCGTCGACGATTTCGCCAAAGCCTCGCCGGTCGAATCCGTCGAGCCTCTCGCCCATTTTTCCGCAACCGCACTAAATTCCGACTTTACTTCCTGGATTCATCTCCTCGAAGAGGCTTCCGCACAATATCGCAGCGACAAAGACCTGGAGAACTTCGAAGCGGGGCTGCGATTCACCGTCGAGAACCGCTACTTCCTGAATTCCGAGGGTACGGTTGCCCGCTCCGGTCACACGCACTACCTCGTCTCCCTAGCCGGATCAACCCAGGCGTCCGACGGCATGTTGCTGCAACGGTCGCATGCCGACCAGGGCAACGATCTCAAGGATCTTCCCACCCGCGAACAATTTCTCAAGACCACTGCCGGCATCCTCGAAACCCTGAAGTCGTTGCGTGACGCCCCGGTCGTCGACGAGGAATACCGCGGCCCGGTTTTGTTCGCGAACGACGCTGCCGCCACCGTGGTCACCGAACTATTGGAGCCGAATATTCTCGGTCGAAAGCCCCAGCTCGGCGAGAACGCCCGCACCACCGGGAAGTGGTCGAGCAGTTACAAAGCGCGCGTGCTGCCCGACTTCATCAACGTGTTCGACGACCCGACGATCTCCACCATTTCCGGCCAGCCCCTGTTTGGCAACTACACGCTCGATGACGAGGGCGTGAAAGCCCAGCGCGTCTCTCTCATCGAGAAAGGGCAACTCGTCTCCTACCTCATCGGACGCCAGCCGATTCGCGACTTCCCCACGTCGAACGGACACGGTCGGGCCGCCGCGACTGCAGCGCCTGCGCCTCATCCCGGCAATCTCGTTTTGCAATCGACCGATCCCCAACCGGACGCCAGCCTCAAGGCAAAATTGATCGAGCTTTGCAAGAATCGCGATCTGCCCTATGGACTCTACGTGGAAACGATGGGGCCGCGGCTCGAGCCCCGGCTTCTGTATCGCATCTGGACCAAAGATGAGCATGAAGAACTCGTGCGCGGCGGCGTCTTCGGAGATCTCGACGTGCGCTCGCTGCGCAGCGATCTGATCGCCGCCGGAACCGCGCCCGCCGTCGAAGACCGCTCTGAGCCCATCTGGATCAGCGTCTCGAGCCCGGCGCTAATGTTCGACGAGCTCCAGGTCAAGCGGTCGCAAGCCGCCAAGCAGAAGCTTCCCGAGTATCCCGCGCCGGCGCTCAGTCGGGCCGCGGGCCGGCCGTGACCGGCTGCCGAGAGACTCAGATTTCAACTTTGTTTTGACGGGGCTGCGGTTTCAGAGACTGAGGAAAAAGTCGACTTCCGACGCGGAGCCCCTCCCGGGTGGGCTTGGATTCTCGCAGCACTCGTTTCCGCCAGTAAGGGGTACGACTCCTCAATTCCAGCCTCTCCGCGAGAAAAAATTTTATTTCCGATCTTTTAGAATCATAGAGTTATGGAAAAAATCCTGCAAAATCTTTGATTTTAAAGGGCTTATATGCAAAATATTCCGGAATAAGGAGTTAGCAGCGAACCCGGAGCTGTTGTAACCTCGATCCGTGCCCGGCAGAGACGGGGCAAGCCCCCGTCTCTACGGGGGTGGGATCGGACACGCTAATGGAAAAAGGGTGCGGGAGTGGTTCCGCACCCTTTTTCTTCTATATTTCTATTATATCAATTTCAGCTACCGGCCCGGACAGCTTCCCCGACTTTATTTTCTTCACCGAATCATGGGCTTGCGGTGAAAAGCGGCAAAACAGGGACTTGACAGAATTTTGCGGCAACCGGTTCAGTCTCGCGGCAAGCGGAGATAGAAAATCTCCAAAATGAAAAATACCCGCTCGCTCTTATGCGATCGAATTGCCTCACGCATTATTCTTTCTCTTCGGAGGAGCGGGTTTCGTTTGACCGATTTCCACAGCGCACGATAGACTAATTGAGTTTGCCTGTACTTGCGGACCCGTTCTGGGGGCGCGCCGCGTTTCCGGTCAAAAGCCGTTGCGGGAAAACAGCAAGCATATTAGGTATTTGCCGAGCTGCGCTCGGCTAGGACGGGCGAGGGCGGTTGTCCCTACGCGGACGGGCGAGGTCGCCCGCCCCACACGATAAGGAGAGTTTATGTACGCGGTGATCCGCGCAGGTGGAAAGCAGTATCGGGTAGCCCCGGGCGACGTGATCCGGGTGGAAAAATTGGATGGCACGGACGGACGGGTCGAGTTCGGCGACGTGCTGGCGGTTTCCGCGGAGGCGGGCAGCGTCGTGCCTGCGGGGTCGGGGGCGAGCGTAACCGGCGAGGTGGTCGAGCAGGGACGCGGCAACAAGATCCTGGTCTTCCACTACAAGCGCAAGAAGCAATACAAGAAGCTGCGTGGACACCGGCAGGATTACACCGCGGTCCGCATCACCGAGATTGCCTTTGACGGGCAGTCGTTCAAAGCGCCCGAGCTTCCGAAGAAAGAGAAGAAGGTGAAGCAGGCGCACGAGGGCGGCGAAGTGAAGGCTTCGGCGCGGCCGGGGAAGACGGCGAAGAAGGTGACGGCGAAGAAGCCGGCGGCCAAGAAGGCAGCAGCGAAGAAGAAAAAGAAATAGCACAGCGAATTTATCTTGAGAATTCCCTGCCGAGGAGTGCAGGGGGCGATCTGTAGGGGTCCTTCGACTCCGTCGAGCCAATCACTTCGTTGCTTGGCCCGGCTCCGCTCAGGATGACAAGTTAGTATTTGTTTTGGAATTTACTGGCAACTGGCCACTGGGAACTGATTTTATGGCGCATAAAAAAGGACAGGGCACTTCACGAAACGGGCGCGACTCGAACGCGCAGCGGCTTGGGTTTAAGGCTTTCGGCGGACAACTAGTGCCGGGCGGCACGATCATCGTGCGGCAGCGCGGGACGCGGGTGAAGCCTGGACTGAACGTTGGACGCGGCAAGGACGACACGCTCTTCGCCAAGATCACGGGACGCATCAAGTTTGTCGACAAGGGATCGCTGGGGAAGTTTGTGATGGTTGAGCCCGAGGCGATCGAAGCCAATTAGGATTTAAGAGATTGGGCGGGCCGGGGCGAAGCCCCGGCACCACACCCGCCAGAGCACCAGCCTCGGCTTCGCGTCGAGGCTTTTTCGTTTCGGCGAAATTGCGGAGCTTCGCTCCGCTTGGGCGGACGAATACGTCCGCCCCTACGTGATTCTTGCTGACTACACACTCATGTTTATCGATGAAGCCAAAATTCGAGTGAAGGCTGGGGATGGCGGGAACGGCTGCATGGCGTTCCGACGGGAGAAATTCGTTCCGCGGGGCGGGCCTTCGGGCGGCGATGGCGGCCGGGGCGGCGACATTTGGATGGAATCGAGCGAGCGCCACAATACGCTGGTGCATTTCCGTTTCAATCCGGAATACAAGGCGGAACGCGGACGGCACGGCGAGGGCGCGAAGAAGACCGGGCGCGACGGTGAAGGGATTGTGCTGAAGGTGCCGGTGGGCACGATTGTTTTCGACGAGGACACGGGCGAGAAAGTTTACGATTTTTCGCGCGCCGATGAACGCGTCGTGATCGCGCGCGGCGGACGCGGCGGACGCGGCAACGCGCAGTTTGCCACTTCCACGCACCAGGCGCCGCGCGAGCACGAAGACGGACGTCCGGGGGAAGAACGCAACTTCCGCCTGGAGTTGAAGCTGCTCGCCGATGTCGGTCTGGTGGGATATCCGAATGTGGGTAAGTCCACGCTCATTTCGGTCATCTCGGCGGCGCGGCCTAAGGTTGCGGATTATCCGTTTACCACGCTCGAACCGAACCTCGGTGTGGTGCTGGCAGGCGATAAGGGGAAAGAAGCGAGTTTTGTGGTTGCCGACATTCCGGGCTTGATCGAAGGCGCGCACACCGGATCTGGCCTCGGCACGCAGTTCCTGCGGCACATCGAGCGCACGCGTTTGCTGGTGCATATGGTGGATGTCTCCGACGGCAGCGGGCGGGCCGACGTGGTGAAGGACGTTGAGGTCATCCTGGGCGAGCTGGCGAGTTTCGGAGCGGGCTTAGAAAAGAAGCCGACGCTGATGGTTGCGTCTAAAATCGACGTGGCCAATCCGGAGAAACTCAAAAAACTGAAGCAGTGGGCGACGCGCAAGAAGCTGAAGCTGTATCCGATTTCGGCCGTCACCGGTGAGGGGATCGAGAAGCTGAAGTACGCGATGGCGGAGGGAGTGGAGAAGGTAAGGAAGACACTGGCGGACGTCCACGAAGAAACGAAGATCTTTCGCTCCGGCGCTTAGATTGGCCAGCGGATCTGAGAATGCGGTTGTTGGTGTTATCGTGTTTCAACAGTTGATTAGTGGCAACACGGGTATTGCTACTTCCCCTTGTCGTCTTCGAGGCAATGCCATTGGCCGTCTGCACGTTTCTCGTAAACGAAATTGTAGGTGTTCGACTTCTTGAGGATGAACCCGGTGGGCTTTTCGTTCGCACTCACGATAGCCGACTGGAACTGGCCGTTTTCAGCATCCACCTTGAAGACCGCGAAAATCTCGTCCACTTCCTTCCGCAATGCGTCTTTCTCGCCAATCTTGAGGTCGGTTTCATACTTCAGCATCAGGGCAGGCGGTCCCTGAGGGAAGTTGATACGTCCCATCCCTAGCACCTTGACAACACGACCGGAAGGCAACTTCATCGGATGTGATGGTTGCTCCGCAGTGCATGAACAGCAGAAGGAGATGGCGAGCGACACAATGAGAAGTTTCCGAAGCGTTGTTGGTTTCACGGTTAGCAATATAGAGCAAATGGCCAGGATTGAAAACAAGAACTGGATTGCTGGCGTCATCAGCGATTACACCAAAAACCGATCTCTAACCGAACTTCGATTGTGCCGCCGCCCTCTGTGCCGCTTCGATTAGCCAGCGGCTCTATGAATGCGTGGCATAATGGGGTTGTCGCGGGCCTACGGTTTGGTTGAGTTGCTTGCGGGCTGCCGAGCTTCGCTCCGGCCTGGACGGGCGAGGGCGCCCGTCCCCACATGAGCCTGGATTCGTCCCTACACGAAACTGGACGGGGCGGAGCCCCGTCACCACACAAGTTCGGATGGGATTGGCTCCTCACCGTGCTAGAATTTCCACAGCTTCAGACCCTACATCCTGGACCCTGTCTTGATCGAACTTGCACCCTCGATACTCGCGGCCGATTTCGCCCACCTGGCGGACCAGGTGGAGCGGGCTACAGCGGGCGGCGGCAGCGTGGTCCATGTCGACATCATGGACGGGCATTTTGTGCCCAATCTGACGATCGGACCTCCGGTGGTGAAATCTTTGCGCCAGGCAACCCGGCTTCCACTCGACTGTCATCTGATGATAGAGAACCCGGACCAGTACATCGCGGAATTCGCGGACGCGGGA
>JBGPFV010000073.1:0-9518 GCA_041483535.1 Terriglobia bacterium
GATAGCTGAAGCTGGCTCCGGGCACGTGATGCTTCTCGAATTTTTCGGCATACTCGTCGGCCTTGATGCCCAGAAAGGCAAGACCCAGAACGATGGTAGCGAGCAGCCAGAACACGAGCGCCAGGCGCTTGCCCAGCTGGACGGCACGAATCCCTAGAACCACGGTCAAGCTGGAGCAGATGAGTACCACCGTGTTAATCGCGCCGAGTCGAATGTCCAACTGCTGACTGGCGGAGCCGAAGTCCCCAAAGTACTTGTAGCGGTAGACCAGGTAGGCGCAGAACAGGCCGCCAAAGAACATGACTTCCTGGGCGAGGAACACCCACATGCCCAGGCTCGCGGCATTTTTCTGTTGCCTCTTGGTCGCGAAGTGGTGCAGGAGCGCCGGGTTCTTCTGTGCGTGTTCGTCGACTACCGCTCGATCAGTGTGCAACGGGGACCTCCCCCTTCTCCCGAATCTCGTCTATCTCGTCGTAGTTATAGGCTTCCCAGGTCACGACCGGCGGCTCGTCGAAGTTGAAGGTGGGGGGCGGCGAGTGGGTCTGCCACTCTAAGCCGGCGGCGTTCCATGGGTTCGCCGGTGCCGGCTTGCCGTAGCGCATCGACCAGGTGAAGTAGACCATGGGCAGGAGGTAGCCGACGGCGAGAATGGTCGCGCCGGCGGTCGAGAGCACGTTCAGGATCTGGAATTCGGGCGGATACGCGTGATAGCGCCGCGGCATTCCCATGTAGCCCAGAATGAACTGGGGGAAGAACGTCAGGTTGAATCCGATGAAGACGATGAGCGCGGCGAGTTTACCCCAACCCTCGGGATACATGCGGCCGGAAATTTTGGGCCACCAGAAGTGCATGCCGCCGAGGTATCCCATCACCATGCCTCCGACCATGATGTAGTGGAAGTGCGCAATGATGAAATAAGTGTCGTGCACATGCACGTCGACCCCCAGGCAGGCCAGGAACAACCCGGTCAATCCTCCAATGGTAAACAAGCCGATGAAGCCGAAGGCGTAGAGCATTGGAGTCTGGTAGGTGATGGACCCCTTGTACATGGTGGCGGTCCAGTTAAACACTTTGATCGCCGAGGGCACAGCTACGAAATAACTCAGCAGTGAGAAGATGAGCGCGGCATAGATCGAGATGCCGGCCACGAACATATGGTGCGCCCAGACCAGGAACCCGATCACGGCGATGCCGACCACGGCCAGCGTCATCGCGGTGTAGCCAAAAATGCGCTTGCGTGAAAAACAGCAAACGATTTCGCTGACGATGCCCATGCCGGGCAGAATCATGATGTAAACGGCGGGGTGGGAGTAAAACCAGAACAGATGCTGGAACAGGAGCGGGTCTCCGCCTAAGGCAGGATTGAAAACACCCAGGTGGAACAGACGCTCGAGCGCCACGAGTACCAGGGTGATGGCCACGACGGGCGTACCCAGCACCTGAATGATGCTGGTGGCGTAATGGGCCCAGACAAACAGCGGCAGGCGGTTCCAAGTCATTCCGGGAGCGCGCATGCGGTGGATGGTCACGATGAAGTTCAGTCCGGTGAGGATCGAGGAGAAGCCCGCGAAGAAGATAGCGACGATGGCGGAGATCACGTTGGTCTTGGACCACTCGCTGCTGAAAGGCGTGTAGAAGGTCCAACCGGTGTCGACGCCGCCATTGAGGATGGTGTAGACCATGAGCGTGCCGCCGATGATGAACAGGTACCAGCTGATCAGGTTGATGCGCGGGAAGGCCAGATCTTTGGCCCCGATCATGATGGGGATGAGGAAGTTGCCGAGCACGGCGGGCACGGCAGGGATCAGGAAGAAAAAGACCATGACCTGGCCGTGCATGGTAAACAGCTTGTTGTAGGTGTCGGGCTGGACCAGGTCGCCGGCCGGGGTCAGCAACTCCAGGCGGATGAGCAGCGCGAAGAAGCCCCCAACAAAGAAGAAGAAGGTAATCGAGATCAAATAGAGCAGCGCGATGCGTTTGTGGTCCACCGTCAGGAGCCAGGACTTGAACCCATGGCCCGCATTCAGGTAGCTCTCGCGTTCTCCGGAATCCGATGCGCCAACTGTTGCCATTGCTTATCCCCTGCACTCTTCCAACTAGGGTTGAGGCGCAGCCACTGCCATACCGTTGACATGGGCGCGCCCTCCCGACTGCGATTCCGCCAGCGATTTCACGTAAGCGATTAGCGCATTCAGCTGCTCGTCACTCACCTGCCCCTGGAAGGTGGGCATGACGGGTTTGAAGCCGCGGACGACTTTGGCGCCCGGTTCCAGGATCGACTCGCGGACGTAATTCTCGTCAGCGGTCACGGTACGGCCATCTTCCAGGAGCACCGGCTTGCCGAAGACGCCAACCAGATTCGGGCCCCGACCCTGCGTGTCGCTGCGATGGCAGGTGACACAGCCCAGTTCGGAGAACAGTTTCTGGCCGGTCACGGCCAGTGGCTGGTTGCCGCCGCCGCTCATCCAGGCTTCGTAGTCACGCGGTTCCATCGCCACCACCCAGCCGACCATTCCGGAGTGCTGCGTTCCGCAGTACTGGGAACAGAACAGATGGTAGGTGCCCGCTTTGGTGGCGCGGAACCAGAGAGTCGTATAGCGGCCCGGCAGCACGTCCTGCTTGATGCGGAAGGCCGGCACAAAAAAACTGTGGATCACGTCCTGCGAGGTCATGATCAGCTTGACGTCGCGGCCCACCGGAACATGGAGTTCGTTGATCTCCCGCTGCCCTCCCACGTGCTCAAACTTCCACATCCATTGCTTGGCAACGGTGTAGACCTCGGTCGCGTCCTGTGGAGGGGTGCGTTCCTGAAAGTAGATCACCGCGCCCCAGATGAAAAACGCCAGCATCACGCAGAGGGGGATGATGGACCAGGTGAGTTCCAGTTGAGTGGATCCTTCGATCTGTTCGGCGCGCTGTCCCTTACGTTTGCGGTACCTAACGGCGAATACTGCCAGCACGGTGAAGATCAACAGGATCATGATGCCCGAGACCAGCAGCAGAAAAATGTAGAGGGCATCCACGTTCCCCGCGTTCGTGGAGGCGCTCTCCGGCCAAAGTGGAAAATGTCCAAACATGATTACCTGACCGCTCCCTGTAGTTTGACTGGACGGCGGCGATTCATCACCAGCATGAGCGTTCCCAGACATAGCAGGGTAGCCACAGCCATCAATCGCAGCACGCGCAGAACGGTTGCGCTGTACTTACCCTTCTCGGGATCGTAGTGATAGCAGTACAGCAGTAACTCGTCGACCACGTTGCCGATCCGGTTCCGCGATGCCTCCACCAGGGCCAGCCGCAGATCGTTGGGTGGATACTCGATGCCGTAGTAGTACTGGGCGATCCTGCCTTGCGGCGTCAGCACCATGATGGCCGTCGAGTGGGCGAACTGTTCCGTCTTCGCGTCGTATTCATACTGAAATCCGGCCGCCTTCGTCACCGCGTCAATCGCAGCCGGCTCGCCGACCAGGAAATGCCATCCGCGCTCGGCGCCGGGCCGGTTGTAGCGCCGCAGAAACTGCTCTTTCTTCTTGGCCGCAATCTCGGGAGTGTTTTTGGGATCGAAGCTGATGGTGATGACTTCGAATTCCTTCCCTAGATCGAACTTCAGCACCCGCAGAGCGCTTTCCAGGCCGGCGAGCTCTTCGCCGCACAGCATCGGGCAGCCGTAGTAGACAAAGTTGAGGATCAGCGGCTTCTGGCCGAAGTAATCTCCCAACTTCACCTTGCGGCCCAGGTCGTCGGTAAACACGAGGTCCGGCGGAATCTGCTGGTTCAGGTTCTGCTGAATTGCGACGTTCTTCAATCCTGGCGGACGCACATTGGGTGGAGGCGACATGATGCCAGTGGTCATGCCCTGGCCCCAGGCGGCTCCCGCGAGGAGCGCCAGGCCGAGAAAACCCACCACTATCGAGTTCGCGAACTGCTTTGTGCTGCACACTGCAAACGTCCTCCCCTGGCACGCCGGTTACCCGGCTCCGGCCAGAGCGGTCAATTGTCCGAAGCGGCGGCATTAGTCGTCGGCGCTTTGCGGGTTTGCTTCCTTACTGGCGCGGAGGTCCGCGCCGCGGAGCTCGGTGCCGAAGATGCGCCTTCGGGACGGACCGGCAAGCCGCGCTGCCGGATCAGCTCCATGGCCCGGTCAATCGGAATACGCACCGTACCTTTGTCTTTATCCACCCAGTCGTAGGTGGCCAGCTTCCGCTCCTGATCCTCGATGAACTGGCGAAGCTGCGTGCGCTCGTTTTCTTCCAGGCGCGGCTGCGGAAAGGTTTGCGTGTTCTCATGCGTGACGATGCGGGTGTCGGCCTGCGGCGTAGCCATCGGGCTCAAGGCAGGCTGGTGCGCCGTCTGGTAACTGTCGAGGAAGCGGTACATGCCGAACACGATGAGATAGATGACGAGGCAGAGCAGGGCCAGACCTGCCATAAAATAAAACGGGCCCCTCGAACTCAGATCCTGCTGCTCGAAGCCGTCGTGATCGACGATGGGCGGATTCGACGTCGGCTGATTCGTCATCTTGTCCTCACTCATGCGCCGGCTCCAATACGTCCTGGGCCGTCGCATCGTAGGCGGGGACCAGCGGCCGCGAACTGAGGTTGTGACAGAAGTACGCGATCCAGATTCCGCCCATGGCGAAGGGAATCACGAGGTCTGCCAGGGTGACCGTAAAAGTCTCGGAAAAGCTGGGCTCGATGTGCCAGAACAGGTCGATGTAGCGCACGACGAGCATCCAAGCGGCCAGCCAAACCAGGCGCGTAATGTCGCGCTTGAAGGGGCGCGACAGCAGCAGGAAAAATGGGACAAAAAAATGAAAGACAACCAGAAACAGACCGACGAACTGCCATCCGCCGTGCAGCCGGCGGAAGTACCAGGTAATCTCTTCCGGCAAGTTACCCGCCCAGATAATGAGCCACTGCGAAAATGAAAAGTAGGCCCACACCATGATGAAGGTGAGCAGGAATTTTCCGTGGTCGTGCACGAAACTGGGCTGCAACAGCACCGACATCGGCCGATAGTTATAGAGAATGCGTTCGATGACAATGGCAAAGCACAGGGCCGACACCAACTGGCCCGCCACAAACAGCAGGCCATAGATGGTCGAGACCCAACTCGGGTTGAGCGACATGACCCAGTCGATCGAGGCGAACGAGATGGTGAGCGTGTAGAGGATGATGCCGGGGGCGCTTACGATCTTGAAGCGCGCGCTGGTATCGGCGAAAGGCGGACGGTCGTGCTCAAAAGAAAACTTGCTGAGCAGGTACTGCAGCACGAACCAGACCGCAAAGTAGATCACGGCGCGGATCACGAAGCCGCGGTAGTTCAGGTAGTCCCGCAGGATAAACGAGTGTTTTTCCAGATGCTCGCGAATTGCCGGATCGGTGATGGAAGCGAGTGGCATCGCCCACGGATAAAGCCTGGGCACGGCAAAGAGCAGAGGAATGAACAGCAGGATCAGCAGCGGCAGGGTGCGCATGGAGGCCCCGAGGATGCGCCGGATCACCGTGCCCCATCCCCCGCCCGTCATGTGGCGGACCATGAGGATGACCATCGACCCGAGGCATACGCCCAGCCAATCCATGTACGAGAGCAGGTAGCCGCGGAAGAAGACGGTCGGGTTCTTAAACGCCAGGTAAAGCGCAATCACAGTCGCGGCGCCGCCGATGGTGAGCGATCGCATCTGGATCGTCTTGATGATCGGAGGCGTGGTGAGATCGAGGTGGGCTGCGGGTGTCGCGCTCATTCCGTCTCCCCTTTCTCGGCTTTCGCGGGGCTCAGCGCCGGCGCCATTCGTGGCAAAGTCGCACCCGTGCCCGGTTCCATGAACTCCGGAGCCTTCGAAGGAACGCTCTGCCCCGCGGGAACATCCGCCGCGGTGGCGTTCTGGCTCAACTGCAGGGCCCGAATGTAGGCCGCAATACACCAGCGATCGCGCGCGGAAATCTGCGCGGAATAATCGAGCATGATGCCGAATCCATTCGTCGCTATGTCGAAAAAATAGCCGACCGGGGCCTTCCGCAGCCGTTCGATGTGATAGGAAGGTGGTTTGCGCACGAAGCCCCGCGAGGGGACGAACCCATTCCCGTCGCCCACGCGCGAGTGGCAAGGCGAGCAGTAGATGTTGTAACGTTCGCGCCCACGCTGGAGCACTTCCTGGGTGACGGGGAACGGCATGAAGTCGCCGTCGTTGTCTCCGATCTTGCCGGTATAGAAGTAGACGTCGGAGCGCTCGTCCCCGCGAGCCACCGTACCTTCGACCGGCGGACGTGAGGCCCGCTGGTCGGGAAAGAAATCGCTCTTCGCCAACGGGTTGTAGCGCGGTTGCACGTGCATATCGAGACGGCAGCCGACGCTGCCCATCACGGCCAGCAACACCAGGGGCGCAAATGTTCGCGCGAATTTTGGCACGATCGCCATGCTCTTAACCGGGGACCTCCGAAATGGAGCGGGCGTGCAGGCCTTCCAGAAACTGGCGCGTGCCCTGCGCGTCGTATTTGGGGTCGGAGGCAAACACGATTAAGAAGAAGCGATCCCTGCTCGCCAGGGCAAAGCGCGGCACGTTGAAGACCGGGTGGTAAGGCATGGGCAGACCATTCAGCGCGAGCATGCCGAATACCGCCGCGATGCCCCCGAACAGAATCGTCATCTCGAACGTCACGATGATGAACGACGGCCAGGAGTGATAGGGACGCCCGCCCACGTTGACCGGATAGCTGACTACCGCCATCCAATACTGCATCAAGTAGCCCGTGAGACCTCCGACGATGGCGCCGATCAGGGTTACCAGCGGCACGTTGTTCTTGTGGAATCCAATCGCCTCGGCCAGTTCCTCCACCGGGAACGGGCTGAAGGCGTCGATCTTCTTATAGCCGGCCTTATGCGTCTGACGGGCTGCTACCACCAGATCCTGGGCAGAGGCGAACTCAGCCATGATTCCGTAAGTTGGCACGCGCTTCATTCCGCCTTCACCTCCGCCTCAGGCAGGAGCGTGCGCATTTCGAAGATGGAGATCATCGGCAGGATCCGGACGAAGAGGAACATTGCGGTCAGGAACAAGCCAATGGTGCCGAAGTAGGTCATCCAGTCCCAACGCGTTGGGTAGTACATGCCCCACGACGAAGTCAGGAAGTCGCGCGACAGGCTGAGCACGATGATGACGAATCGCTCCAGCCACATGCCCACCAGGATGACGAACGAGATCAGGAACAACCACACCGGATTGGTGCGCATCTTGCGAAGCCACAGCAACTGCGGGATAAAAATGTTGCAGACCAGCAACATCCAGTACAAGAAAGCGTAGGGGCCATGCAGACGATTCCAAAGCAGAGCCTGGTCGTAACGATTGCCGCTGTACCAACCGGTGAAAGCTTCGAGTGCGTAGCCATAAGCGACGATCCAGCCGGTGGCGAGCATGACCTTGGCGGAATTCTGGAGGTGGCGGTCGGTGATGAAATCCTCAAGACCGTAGATCTTGCGGATGGGAATCGCCAGCATCAACACCATGGCGAAGCCGGAGTAAATGGCGCCGGCGACGAAGTAGGGTGGGAAAATCGCGGTGTGCCATCCGGGGACAATCGAAACCGCGAAGTCGAAACTCACGACGGTGTGGACGGAGAGCACGAGCGGCGTGGCGAGGCCGGCCAGCAGCAGGTACGCCGTCTCGTATCGCGCCCAATGGCGGGCGGAGCCGCGCCATCCCATGGCGAGTAAGCCGTAGCTCATCCGCGCGTACTTGTTTTCGGAGCGGTCGCGCAGCGTGGCCAAATCCGGGATGAGTCCAATGAACCAGAACAAAAGCGAGATGGTGAAATAAGTCGAGACCGCAAACACGTCCCAGAGCAGCGGACTGCGGAACTGCGGCCAGTAGTTCATGGTGTTGGGGTAGGGGAACATCCAGTAGGCGAGCCAGGGACGGCCGGTGTGCACCAGCGGGAAGATGCCCGCGCAAGCCACCGCAAACAGCGTCATCGCTTCCGCGAACCGGTTGATGGAGTTGCGCCAGGATTGACGCAGCAATAAAAGGATGGCCGAGATGAGCGTGCCCGCATGCCCGATCCCGATCCACCACACGAAGTTGACGATGGCAAAGCCCCAGCCGATGGGGATGTTGATGCCCCAAATGCCAGTGCCTTTCATAAACAAGTAGCCGAGAGCGAACAGCAACATCATGGTGACCAGGAAGCCGGCCCCGAAGCCGACAACCCACCCGAGCGAGGTCGGCCGCGTCAGCACGATGGAGCTGATCTTGTCGGTGATGGTGGCGAACGTATGCCCGGGTTCGATGACGGGAGCCCGCTCGTTCGCTACTTTGACTTCGTCCAGACGATCTGGCATCTCTTGACTTGCGCTCCGCTTACGTTTCCAGTTCGGGGTTTGGGTTGCGAATCTCGGCCAGGTAAGTGGTGCGGGGCCTGGTATTCAGGTCGGCCAGCAATCCGTAGTTACGGTCGTGCGCCTTGAGCTTCGCGACCCGGCTGTTGGGATCGTTGAGGTTGCCGAAGACGATTGCGTCGGCCGGACAGGACTGCTGGCAGGCAGTCTGCAACGAGCCGTCTTCGATTTTGAACTCGCGATTCTCGCGAACCGCCGCCGTCTCAGCGTCAATGCGGTGCTGGGTAATGCGCTGCACGCAGTAAGTGCACTTTTCCATCACGCCGCGGCTGCGCACGCTGACGTCGGGATTGCGCATCAATTTGTACTGCGGGGTTTCCCAGTCCTGGAACAGCAGGAAGTTGAAGCGGCGCACCTTGTACGGACAGTTGTTCGAGCAATAGCGCGTGCCGATACAGCGGTTGTAGACCATGTCGTTCAGGCCTTCGCTGCTATGCACGGTCGCGCCCACGGGACACACTAGCTCGCAGGGCGCATTCTCGCACTGCATACAAGGCACAGGCTGAAAATAGGCCTTGGGAGCGTCGCGGTCGCCTTGATAGTAGGCATCGACCCGAATCCAGTGCATGTGGCGGCCCTTCACCACCTGCTCTTTGCCGACCACGGCAATATTGTTCTCCGACTGGCAGGCGACGATGCAGTTGTTGCAGCCCACGCAGGCGTTGAGATCAATGGTCATTCCCCAGGCGTCCGGTGACTTCTTATAGTCATAGCCGGGATAGAGCGTGAGCGTTGCCGGCGGCTCGTCCTCCTTGGCAAACTTGGGTTCCTTGCCGTATTCCTCGAGCGTCGCTACTCTGACCAGCGGACGAGTCTCGCCGTCGCCCGTATCCATGGTCTGGTAGCCCTGGGTGGAAGCCAGTTGATAGTGGTCTCCCGTCTTGGTGAGCTTGCCGCCGGTCGCGAACCAGAGAGCATTCGTCGTGCGTAGCGCGTAAGCGTCGAATCCTGCGCCGGTGCCGGCGCGTCCCGCTTTGCGGCGACCGTAGCCGAGGTGCACGGTGACAGAATGATCGGGATGGCCAGCCTGGATCCAGACCGGGCCGGTGATCTTCCGTCCGCCCAACTCGAGCGTGACCACATCCATGGTCTTTATGCCTTCGCGATCGGCCATCTTCGGGCCCATC
>JBGPFV010000074.1:0-9393 GCA_041483535.1 Terriglobia bacterium
GCTTACGGTGGATTTGAATCGGCGCTCGCACCCATGGGCGAGGCGAAACACCCGGGGCGGGACGCCGCTTTCGCGCTGCTGGTAGCGCTGATCGCCTGCACCGTGATTTACGCCTTGGTCCAATGGGTGGTGGTGAGAGTGTTGGGGCCTGGGGCGACTACAGATCGTCCGCTGGCCGAGGTGGCACGCATCACCATGGGCAATCGCGGAGCGGCCCTGGTGGCCATTGGGGCGCTGGTTTCGGTGTATGGTTATTTGGGCGCCAAACTGCTGGGAATGCCGCGCGTTACGTTCGCGCTCGCCAAAGGCGGCGATCTGCCACAGGTGTTTGCCGCCGTCGGTCCCAGATTTCACACGCCCTGGTTTTCAATTCTGTTCTATGCGGCGGCGGTATGGGGATTGGCGATGGCCGGGAGTTTTGCCTGGAATGTGACTCTTTCGGTGGTCGCCCGGTTGTTCTACTACGCGGTGGTTTGCGCGGCACTGATCGCGTTGCGGCGCAAGCCGCCGCAAGCCGCCGGTTGGCGCCTCCCAGCAGGGCCGGTGCTGGCCGTGCTGGGGATCGGGATCGCCGCGCTGCTGGCCACGCAGGTGGACTTGAGTAAGTCGCTAATCCTGGCCGCGACGGTCGGGGCGGCTTTGCTGAATTGGTTGTGGGCGCGGAGGGCGAGAGTCAGGGAGTAGCCAGGAGCTTTAATGTTTGCGCGAGAGTCTCGTTTTTGGGCTGGCCAGCGGGACGAAATGCGCGAGAATCGAGCCCCAGAGGGGCGCCCGAGCTTAGCCCAGCGATTTAGCGCTGGGGACGTGAAAGAAATGACTCAAGTCCCGGAGGGACGACCGACTTCTTACCCACACCCTTTAGGTCTACATGACGCAGACGAGCCCCTTCGGCTTCGGTCAGGGCAGGTCCGCGCCCACACGCGTAATGGAGGGCTCTTGTTAAAATTCCGTCTAATTTGCTTATTTCTTACTAGTCTTTCTTGCTTCGCGCAACGCGAAGCCGTGCTCAAGCAGATTGATCTGCCGCATTCTTATTACTACAGAGAGATGTATCTTCCGCAGCTGACGACGGGTCCGAGTGCGGCAGCCTGGTCGCCGGATTCGCGTCGCCTGGTGTACTCGATGGCAGGCTCATTGTGGCGGCAGGAATTGGGCAGCCCGAAGGCGGAGCAGCTTACCGCCGGACCGGGCTATGACTACCAGCCGGACTGGTCCGCCAATGGACGGTGGCTGGTGTTTGCGCGCTACGACCACGACGCCGTCGAGCTGTGGTCGCTCGATACGCGGGATGGCCGAACGCGGAAAATGACCTCCGGAGGCGCGGTAAATCTGGAACCGCGATTCTCGCCCGATGGGAAGCGGCTGGCGTTTGTGTCCACGTCCTATAAGGGGCACTTCCATATCTTTGTAGGCCGATTCGAAGACGGATTACTCAGCGATGTGAGGCAACTAACTGGCGAGACTATCAGCTCGCTGCCTCGTTATTACTACAGCCAGGCGGATCACGAGATCAGTCCGCTGTGGACGCGGGATGGCTCGGAAATCCTGTTCGTCTCCAATCGGGGACACATTTACGGCACGGGCGGGTTCTGGAAAATCAAAGCACAGGCGGGCGCCGAGGCACACGAAATTCATTACGAAGAAACCAACTGGAAAGCTCGTCCCGATTTTTCCCCGGACGGAAAGCGCATGGTCTATGCGTCCTACATGGGGCAGAGCTGGCATCAACTGTGGGTAATGCCGGCGGCGGGTGGGGATGCATTCCCGATCTCTTATGGCGCTTTTGACAACGTGAATCCGCGCTGGTCGCCGGATGGGTCGAAGATCGCCTTTATCTCCAATCGAAGTGGGAATACGTCGCTTTGGGTGCAGACGATTCCCGGCGGAGAACAGATCGAGGTAGTCGCGCACGAACGGAAATATTTGAAGCCGATAGGGCGGCTCGCGCTGCGCGTCGTCGATTCGCGTGGAAAGCCAGTGGCGGCGCGGGTTTTTGTAACCGGAGCAGACGGACTGGCCTACGCGCCCGAAAACGCATGGATGCACGCCGACGACAGCTTCGACCGTTCCGAGCGCCCGTTTGAAGCCCACTACTTTGACACAGCGGGTACATCCGAGGTAACGGTCCCAGCCGGGTCGGTTCAAGTCGACGTCATGCACGGATTCGAGTTTGCCTTCGAACAGCACAAGGTGGAAGTCAAGCCCGACACCACTACCAACCTCACGGTTCACCTGCAATCGAAGATTCCGTACGAACCGGCGGAATGGGTGAGCGGCGATGTTCATACCCACATGAACTATGCCGGGACCTACCGCAACACACCACAACATCTGGTGGAGCAAGCGGCGGCAGAGAATGTGGCGATCGTCGAGAATCTCATTGTCAACAAAGAGCAGCGCGTTCCCGACATCGCGTATTTTTCACCACAACTGGATCCGGCTTCGACAACGGATCACCTGCTGCTGCATGGGCAGGAGTATCACACGAGTTATTGGGGTCATCTGGGGTTGCTGAATCTGACTCGCAACCTCATTCTTCCAGGATATGCGGCCTATCCCAACACTGCGGCGGCCAGCCTGTATCCGGCCAACGCGAACGTCGCCGACATGGCGCACGAGCAGGGCGCGCTGGTCGGATATGTGCATCCTTTTGACAGCTTCCCCGATCCGGCGAAAGACGACCCTCTTACAAACGAGTTACCCGCGGATGTGGCGCTGGGCAAGGTGGATTACATCGAGGTGCTTGGTTTTTCCGATCATAAGTCGACGGCCGAAGTGTGGTACAAGCTGCTGAATTGCGGCTTTCGATTGCCCACGGCCGCGGGCACGGATTTCATGGGCAACTACGCGTCGTTGCGCGGGCCGGTGGGGTTGAATCGGGTATATGCCGAAGTGAAGCCGGGTCCGCTGAAGATTGAACCGTGGCTTGCATCGATCAAGGCGGGAAGGACGTTTGCCACGAACGGGCCGCTGCTGCATTTCTCCCTGGGAGGGCAGGGGATCGGCGGGGAAGTGCGCCTGGAGAAAAGAGAAGACAAGAAACAAGAGATACAGTTTTCGGCCGAGATGTCTTCGATCGTTCCAGTCGATCATCTGCAAATCGTTTGCAATGGGAAAGTCGCGCGCGAGCTTGCGATTGAGAGCGGCCACAGGTCGGCGCACGTTGATGGCTCGATTTCGCTTGAGGCTAGCGGGTGGTGCGTTCTGCGCGCTTTCAGCGACAAGGCGGAGTATCCGATTCTCGACTTGTATCCGTATGCTACGACCAGCCCGGTGTACATAAGTGTGGCGGGTGCGCCGGTGCGCAGCGCGGCAGACGCGTCTTACTTTGTGGCGTGGGTTGACCGGCTGATTGCGGCGGCGCGAAGTAATACTTCGTGGAACACGGAGGCCGAGAAAGAATCGGTGCTGTCGACGCTGCAAGGGGCGAGAGGGAAGTACGCGAAAATAGTGGAGTCTCGGGAACCATAATTCATGCGCATCATCATCGCGGGCGGCGGTACCGGCGGACACGTGATTCCGGCGCTGGCCATTGCCCAACAGCTTAAGAAGCAGTTCGGCGCCGAGGTTCTTTTCATCGGCACGGCCCGCGGCATTGAGACGCGACTGGTGCCGCAGGCGGGGTTCCCGCTGGAACTGATTCAGGTGGGCGCGCTGAAAAATGTCAGCCTGATGACGCGCGCGAAGACGATGTTTGACTTGCCGCGCGCCATCGCGGCTTCTTCCCGGATGCTCACGGATTTCGATCCGGAGGTTGTGATTGGGGTCGGGGGATATGCCTCCGGACCCGCCATGGTGGCCGCGATTCGCCGCCGTCTTCCGACGCTTGCTTTCGAACCGAACGTCGTGCCGGGATTTGCAAACAGAATGATCGCGCGCTGGGTTTCCGCCGCCGCGGTGCACTTTGAAGAGACTTGCCGCTATTTTCCTCACTGCCGGGTGACGGGCGTTCCGGTGCGCGCGGCGTTCTTTTCTATTCCTCCTAAAACTAACGGTGCGCCCACGCTGCTGGTTTTTGGAGGCAGTCAGGGCGCACGTGCCATCAATCAGGCGATGATCGAGTCGCTGGGCGGGTTGCGCGCGAAGATTCCCGGCATCCACATCATTCACCAGACTGGTCAGCGCGACTATGAGCATGTACTTGCCGCTTACCAGCAGTCGGGAATTTCGGGTGAAGTGCACAAGTTCATTGACGATATGCCGGGCTCGTTCGGGCGCGCCGATTTGCTGGTCTGCCGTTCGGGTGCGAGCACGGTCGGGGAGATTACCGCGGCCGGCAAGCCCGCGATTTTCGTGCCGTTTCCGGCCGCTGCCGACGACCATCAGAACGTGAACGCTCGGGCGCTGGAACGCGCCGGCGCGGCGATTGTGGTCGAAGAAAGCAATCTCGGCGCGGCCTACCTGGTCGACACGATTGCGGCGTTGATCGGGGATGCGAGCCGGCTGCGGAGCATGTCCGCGGCGGCGAAATCGCTGGCGCACCCCAAGGCGGTCGAAGAGATTGCGGAGATGGTGAAGCAACTGGCCGAGGTTGGGTAGCAGCTAGTACCCCCCAGGGTTGTCATCCTGAGCGAAGCGAAGGACCTGCCTCTTTGTTCGCGCACGAGACAGCAGGTCCTTCGCTTCGCTCAGGATGACAACATAAATTCACGCTCCGCGTTCTCGGCGTCTCGACGGTGAATGGTCTATCATCAGCGTTCATCCAGAAATTAAGTTTCCATGTTCGCCAAGATTCAGCGCATTCATTTCGTGGGCATCGGCGGCATCGGCATGAGCGGGATTGCCGAGGTGTTGCTGAATCTCGGCTACCGGATTTCCGGTTCCGACCTGAGAAATTCGGCGGTTACGCAGCGGCTGGCCGCGTTGGGCGCGACCACTTTTGAAGGGCACGCTGCCGCCAATATTGCCGGCGCGGACGTGGTCGTGACCAGTTCCGCGATCTCGGTGGACAACGCCGAAGTGGCCGAGGCCCGCCGCTTGCATGTTCCGGTAATTCGGCGCGCCGAGATGCTGGCCGAACTGATGCGGCTGAAGTACGGCATCGCGATCGCCGGCATGCATGGGAAGACCACCACAACCTCGATGGTCGCGGCGGTACTCGCCGCTGGCGGCCTCGATCCCACGGTGGTGGTCGGAGGCCGCGTGGACGCGATGGGCTCGAACGCGCGCCTCGGCAAGTCGCAGTATCTGGTCGCCGAGGCGGACGAAAGCGACCGGTCGTTCCTGAAGCTTTCGCCGATCCTCTCCGTGGTCACGAACATTGACCGCGAGCACATGGACTGCTACCGCGACATGCGCGACGTCCGCCGGACGTTTCTGGAATTCATGGAGCGCGTGCCGTTTTACGGTCTGGTCGTTGGCTGCAATGATGACGTGGTGCTGCGGCGTTTGCTGCCGCGCGTCCATCGCCGTGTGACCACCTACGGAACCAGCCGCGGGTCGGATTTCCTGATTCGCATCGGGTCGCCGGCAATTGGGTCGGCGCGAACCGCCGGAGAGCACGGCCCGCTCATCCGTTTCCAAGTAACTTACAAAGAGAAGAATCTCGGCGAGTTCACGCTGCACGTTCCGGGCACGCACAACGTGCTGAATGCGACGGCGGCGATTGCGGTGGGCACCGCGCTCAACATTCCCGCGGAGCAGATTCGTTCCGCGCTCGACGGCTTTCGCGGCGTGGACCGCCGCTTCCAGTTGAAGGGCAAGGCCGCCGGCGTCAGCGTGATCGACGATTACGGCCATCATCCGACGGAAATCCGGGCCACGCTGGCCGCCGCCCGCCAGTGCGGATTTCGCCGCGTCCATGTGATCTTCCAACCGCACCGCTTCACCCGCACCCGCGACCTGATGGATGAGTTCACGGCCGCCTTTGCCGACGCCGACACGCTCTGCCTCCTCGACATTTACCCGGCCAGCGAGAAGCCGATCGAAGGCATCACGGCGGAAGCTCTCACCCGCCGCATTATCGGCGCGGGGAAGCGGAGTGTCGCCTACGCTCCCTCTTTTTCGGACGCCGTCGCCTCCGTTGCCTCTCTAGTCCAACCGGGCGACATGGTGCTGACCCTGGGCGCGGGCAGCGTCTCGCAATTGGGAGCGATGATTCTGGAGAAGCTGGAGACTATGGCCAGTTCAGAGTCGCTGGGGTAGAGACGGGGCTTGCCCCGTCTCACTCGGCGACGAAACATCCTACTGGCAGCTTCCGACCTTCGCTCCGTTGGACGGACGAGGGTACGTCCCGGCGTGAGCATCGCTAATCGCATCCGAACCAACTTGGCACTGTCTCATTTCGCGAAAACCAGTTATAGTAATTTTGCTCAGCGGTTTTCTGTCGACAACTGACTCGAAAGAGTGACGCGGAAATCAAGTTCCACCGCCGTCCAGGAAGAGTTGTATCCGCTTCCCCGTGACGCCTCCGAGCGCGACGCTCCCGAGCGCGAGCTCTTCGACGACGCGCGGGTCGTCGATTTGGACGCGGAGCAGGAATCCCCATTTCTGCGCGGACAAAAGCGCGTCTCGGTCCGGCGCGGATCCCTTCCCAAGAAGACTGCAAATCGATTGCTGTGGGTCGGAGTGGCGCTGGTCGCATTCGCGATTCTCGGAACTGCCGCCTTGGGCCTCTACCGTTACGGCAAGCACTCCTGGCGCTTTCGCATCGACTCCAGCGAGCACATCGAAGTCGCCGGCGCCCAGCACGTCGCGCACGCCCAAATCATGGAAGTCATGGGCGGAGATATTGGCCGCAACATTTTTTTCGTTCCGCTGGCGCAACGCAAGCAGCAACTGGAGCAGATTTCCTGGGTGGAGTCGGCGAGCGTGATGCGCTTTGTCCCCAATCGCCTGCGCATCGAGATTCATGAACGCACGCCGGTTGCCTTTGCCCGCATCGGCTCGCACATTTCCTTGATCGACGCCGGGGGCACGCTGATGGAACTTGCTCCCGGCGGCAAGCACAAGTACTCCTTCGCCGTGATTGCCGGCATGAATGCCGGTGAGCCGCTCTCCACCCGCGCCGCGCGGATGAAGAATTACAACGATCTGGTTCGCGAACTCGATTCGAGCGGTGCCCGCTATTCCCAGGAACTGAGCGAAGTGGATCTCACCGACCCCGAGGACGTCAAAGTGCTGGCCGCCGATGCGAACGGCGAGGTGCTGGTGCATCTCGGCTCGGGCAACTATTTACCGCGCTACAAAACCTACGTCACCCATGTGCAGCAGTGGCGGCAGCAGTTCGACAAGCTCGAATCGGTGGACTTGCGCTACGACGGCCAGATCATCGTGAATCCCGATCTCAACGGGATGGCGAGGCAGCCGGCCTTAACGCCAGCAGCGGCCAAGGCGGCAATGGCAGCGGGGGTGAAAACCGCGGCCATCGTGAATTACGAAAAATATGTTACCCATCCCGCAGCGCCGGCTCCGGCGAAGAAGATCGCGAAGCCTAAGGCGAAAGGCGGGCCGAAAGCGGCAGGTCATCGTGTTTCCGCTAGTCATGCTGCCGTTAAACAAACGCCCGCGAAACCAGCGCCCGCGAAACCAGCTCGCGTTAAACAAGGGCCCGTTACTCAAGCCGCGCTGAAGACGACGATGAAAGCGCCGCCGGTCGCAGTCGCGAAAGCTAGCGCGGCGGCGCATCCGGCTGCCACGGTTCCCACGGGCCAAAAGAAACCAAGCGCTGGAATTCCGAAGGAGACTCCGCAGCCCTAGCGATCATCATTTATGCCGAGCGTTATTTATGCCGAATCATGAGCCCAATTTCATTACCGCCATTGACGTAGGCAGCGCCAAGACTTCCGTGCTGGTGGCCGAACTGAGCGAGCACGGATTGCGTTATCGCGGCCACGGCATCAGCGAATCGCGCGGCCTGCGCAAGGGCGTGATTACCGAACTCGACAAGGCCGTCGCCAGCATTCAAAAAGCGGTGGAGCATGCGGAAGACGTGGCCGGCATTCCCATCGAGCATGCGCTGATTGGCATTGCGGGCGCGCACATTCGTGGCATGAACAGCCACGGCGGCATCACCTTCGGCGCCCGGTCGCGCGAGATTGGCCGCGAGGAAATCCGCCAGGCCGTGGATAAAGCCCGCACCGTGCCCTTGCCCGCCGATCGCGAAATTCTCCACTTGCTGCCGCAGGAATTCATTCTCGACGACCAGCCGGGCGTGCAGGATCCCACCGGAATGATGGCCACACGACTCGAAGTGCGCGTTCACATTGTGACCGCCTCTTCCAGCGCCACGCAGAATCTGGTGACGGCGGTGAACCGGGCTGGCGTTCACGTGGACGACACCATCTTTGAGCCGCTCGCTTGCGCGGACTCCGTGCTGCGGTCCGATGAGCGTGAACTCGGCATCTGCCTCGCCGACCTCGGCGCCGGGTCGTGCGACCTGATCGTTTTCCAGCAGGGTGCGGTCGCGCATACCGCGGTCATCCCCATCGGCGGCGACCACTTTACCAGCGATCTTGCGGTTGGCATGTGCACCGGACTGGCGGCCGCCGAGGCGCTCAAAAAGAATTTTGGCAACGCCGTGCCAACGCTCATCCCCGAGGGCAACCAAGTCGAGGTGCCGTCGGTCGGAGACCGCCCCTCGCGCATGATGCCGCAACGTATGGCGGGCGAGATTCTGGAGCCGCGAGCCCGCGAACTTTTTGAGCTCCTGCGCGACAACCTGCGCCACGCCGGCGTTCTGGAGCACTGCATTGCGGGATTTGTGCTGAGCGGTGGAGCGTCGCGGCTCCCCGGCATTCTCGACGTGGCGGAATCCGTGCTGCGGAAAGCCGCGCGTCTGGCCTGGCCAACGCCGATGGCGAAGATGCCGTCGTTCTTGTCCGAGCCCGAGTTCGCGACCGTGCTGGGTATGGCGTATTACGGCCACCGCGCTCGCCTGGCCCGCGGCCTGCAAGAGCCGGGGTTTGGCACGCGCATGAAAGCCCTGTTCGCAAGGAAAGGCGCGTAGAGGTTTAGAAATTCCCGTAGAGACGCGGCTTGCCGCGTCTCCGCCCGCAGCTGAGACGGGGCAAGCCCCGTCTCTACAACTGATTCACGAGGTGACGTATGACTGAAGACAACGGACTCCGCATCTGCTTCAACGAAGAAGCGCGCAACGACGCTCGCATCAAGGTCATCGGTGTCGGCGGCGGCGGCAACAACGCCGTCAATCGCATGATTGACGCAGGCATGGAACACATCGAATTCATCGTGGCCAACACCGACTTGCAAGCGCTGCGCATGTCGCGCGCCGCCACCAAGATTCAACTCGGCGTGAAGCTCACCAACGGACTCGGCGCCGGCGCCAATCCCGAAATCGGCCGCAAAGCCGCGCTCGAAGACTCGGACAAAATCATCGAAGTCCTCGAAGGCGCGGACATGATTTTCGTCACCGCCGGACTCGGTGGCGGCACC
>JBGPFV010000075.1:0-9369 GCA_041483535.1 Terriglobia bacterium
GATCAACAAGGTCACCTTTATCGAGACCATGCGGTAGCCGGGCATGACTTCAGCGTGGCCAGAAGTCCAGCCCGAGCACCCGCCGAGGTAACTGTTCTCGCCATGAAGGTACGGGATATCATCAAGTTGCTGGAGCGGGATGGCTGGTATCTGAAACAAACACGCGGAAGTCATCGGCAATATAAGCACCCGATGAAGCCAGGACGCGTCACCTTGCCGGGGCACCCGAACGACGATCTCCCGCCGGCACTCTGAACAGCGTCCTCAAACCAGCAGGATTGAAGCCTTGAACTACGTTGTGGTTTACGAAAAATCCGATACCGGTTGGGCCGCTTACGTCCCGGACCTGCCGGGAGTGGTCACCACAGGCCGAACCAGAGCCCAAGTCCGCTCCTTGATTCAGGAAGCGATTGAGTTCCACCTGGATGGACTGAAGGAAGACCGCTTGCCCATTCCTAAGCCGAGCGCCGAAGCAGAGGTAATTTCGATCCGCCGATGAGCGTCACATCCAAACACGTTCGCCGTCCAACGCTGGCCTGCGAAATCGCGGCGGACCGTGTTCTAGCGGGCCGCGCCGCCGACACGGGGCGGATGGTGGAGATCGCGTCGGCGCGGGAACTGGCCCCCGGCACGGTGGTACCCGATTTGATGGAAGCGAATCTGCTCGACGGGAGGGCGGTGCGGCAAGCGATTGAAAGCGCGCTCGGCGGCGTCGGCGGGCACTCGCGCGACGTGATCGCGATTCTTCCCGACACCTCGGTGCGGGTGGTGCTGCTGGATTTCGAAACGCTCCCCTCGAAGCGGGATGAGGCCGAAGCGGTGGTCCGCTTCCGGCTGAAGAAGTCGTTGCCTTTCGATCCCGACGACGCCCGCGTCTCCTATCACGCGCAGACGACCGGTAAAGGCATGCGGGCGGTAGCAGCCGTGGTGCTGAACACGGTGCTGGAGGAATATGAGTCGGCGTTTCGCGACGCGGGCTACAACCCGGGGATGGTGATGCCGTCGATGCTAGCCGCGCTGGGAGCGGCGGACGCGGAACGGCCGACCCTGGTGGTCAAGGTGGACGCGCGGACGATCAGTATTGCGATTCTCGATCAGGAACAACTCCTGCTGTTCCGGACGCTCGAAAATGTGCGGGGCGTGACCATCACCGGCGATCAACTGGCGGAAGAAGTCTATCCCTCGGTGGTGTTTTTCCAGGACACGTACAACCTGAACATCGAGCGCGTGTATGTAGCGGGGCTGCCGGAAGCGGGTGGCGCCGCGCCGGCGCTGAAGAACCAATCCGGGGCGCAGGTCGAGGAACTGGTGGCGGCGTCGCAGATCGGCTCGACCACGGGAACGGTCCCGCGCTGGCGCATGGCGGGAGTGGTGGGAGCGCTGATTTCGTAAGTCGGCTCTTAGCTCTTAGCTCTTGGCTCTTAGCTAGAGGACACAAGCTAAGAGCTAAGAGCAGTTTGGTTTTTTCCGATTTCATAAATATGCGTTTGGATATCAATCTCGCTACCCATCCCTATGAAGACGCCCGTGAATTCTGGGGGCGTTGGGGATTGGGCGTGGGCCTGCTGGGCGTGTTGACGGTGGTTCTGCTGGTGGTGGCGGCGCGCGGCTGGACCCACGCGGGAAGGGATCGCCACAACCTTGCGCAACTGCAGCAACAGATCGCAGAGCGCGACCTGGAACGAGCGCAGGATCAGGCTGTGCTCGACCTGGGCGTCAACCGCAGCACGCGGGACCAGTCGCAGTTCCTGAATGGGCTGATTCAACGCAAGGCATTCTCCTGGACGCGGGTGTTCGAGGATCTGGAGCGGGTCATGCCTGCGAACCTGCATGTGGTCTCGCTGCGGCCGGAATTGGACGATCAGAATCGGATGCAGTTGGACATGAAGGTAGCGGGCGACACGCGCTCGGCGGCGGTGGAACTGGTCCATCGTATGGAAGGCTCCACGCATTTCCGGGGAGCGCAGTTGGTCTCGGAGGGGCAGGGGGAGGGGGCGGGAGCGGGCGTAACCGCGACGGTGGTCTCGATTTATATTCCAGGCTCGACGGACGGGAGCGGAAAGTAATGCCGGACTTGGGGAATTCGCGGCGCAAGCTCAAGATGGCGATTGGGGCGATGCTGGCTGTCGATGTGATCGCGGTGGCGGTTCTGATCTCGCCGCTGGTGGGTTCGGCGGATTCGCGGAAGATGCAATTGAACCTGTTGCGTGCGGAATTGACAAAAAAGACCCGCGAGGTCGAACCCCTGCGCGGCATGGACAAGAAGATCGTGCTGGCCAAGAAACAGATTGGCGGGTTTTACCAGGACCGCTTTGCCGCGCAGGATTCCGATCTGCTGATTGCACTGGGGAAACTGGCGACGGCCAATGGGGTCCGAATGCAGCAGGCCAAATACAAGGAAGAGGACGCGCAGATCTCCGGTGTGGTTCCGGTCGAAATCGAGGGAAGTTTTTCCGGAGACTACCTGCAACTGGTGCGCTTCATCAACGCGCTGGAACGGTCGAAGCTGTTTTTTGCGGTGGAGAGCGTGGATCTGGCGGGCGAAAGCGCGGGACCGGTCAAGCTGCAAATTACGATGCACAGTTATCTGCGGTTAGGCGTCTGAGTGAAACTGGGAATCGAAAATCGGAAGCAAGTCATTGGGTTGGCGGTGTTGGGCGGGATCGCGCTGCTTTTGCTGGTCCGCTCGTTCTGGCCCTCGTTGCCGGCAACGGCGCCGGGGACGGGATCAACGACTACGACTGCGGGCCGGACCGGCGTGCGGCGCACCGCCTCGGGAAAAATAGTTCCCATGGTGGAGCCGCGGCTGGATCCCACGCTGGACCTGAACCTGCTCCGCCAAAGCGAGGAAATCAAGTACGCGGGCAACGGAAGAAATATTTTTGTGGCTGGATCTTTGCCCATCGAAAAACCGAAGGGAACCGGGGCCACCGATGAACAGACGGCCCTGCACCAGCCTCCGCCAATTCCGCCGCCGCCGCCGATCACCCTCAAATTTTTTGGTTTTGCCAATCGGCCCGGGGAGACGAAGAGGGTGTTCCTGTCCAAGGACGGAGACGTTTTTATCGCCGCCGAGGGCGACATTGTGGACCGGCGCTATCGCATCTTGCGCATTTCGCCGACCGCGGTGGACGTGGAAGATGTGATCAACAACAACCGGCAGAGCCTGCCGCTGACGCAAGGCTGAAACCGACTTGTGATGGGTAATTTGCAGTCGGTAATTTGAAGGCGAGTGAGATTTTATGCGGCGTCGCGGTTTTGGATCGGCCAAATTACAAATCACAAACTCGCCAGCGCGGTTACATGTTGATCACGATCATGCTGGCCCTGGCCATGATCACGATTGCGCTGCTCACCGTGCTCCCCGAAATTGGCCAGCAGATCAAACGCGACCGCGAAGAGGAGATGAGACACCGGGGCACGGCGTACATGCGCGCGATTCAACATTACTTCAGGAAGTACAACCGCTATCCCGCGAGCATCGAGCAACTGGAAAATACCAACAACCTCCGTTTCCTGCGCAAGCGCTATACCGATCCGATGAACCGGGACCCAAAAACGGGCAAGGAGAGAGACTTCAAAATTCTGCATCAGACCGATATCAGCCTGAACAACGGGCCAGTATTGGGACAAATACCCATCCCGACTGGAAACCCGGGACAACTTGGACCGCAGGGCGGACTCCCCACCACTCCGGGCGGGTTGAACGCGTTACAAGGCGGTCTTGCCGCTTTGACAGCGCAGACCGGCGGGGTGCAACCGACGGTCACGCAGAATCCCGCGCCTGGCGACGCTTCGGATGAGGAGGGGAATCCGAATTCGGCTGAATCGTCGCCTTCTAATTCCATTGCGAAATCCGGTTTCAGCTCCGGCTCGAACGGGCCGGTGCTCGGCGGAGGCGCGATCATCGGGGTCGCCAGCCTGAGCAAAGAGAAGCCCATTCGCGTGTTCTACGGAAAAAACCGTTACAAGGACTGGCTCTTTATTTATGTGCCGCAGGCGGACCAAGGCGGCCTGCTGAAAGGGCCGGTGAATCCTGGTATGCCCACTGGAAACCTCAACGGCGCCATCAATCCGGCGCAACCCGGCGGTCTCACGGGCCAAGGACTCACGCCGAACGGCCCCCAACCTCAGGGCCTTTCGGGACAGCCTCCACAGACTCCCGTGCAAACACCAACCGAACCGTAGACTTCACCTTCCCAGGAGTATCCCACCAACAGAAAAGCCCCGCGTGGAAAGCGGGGCTTGAACTGAAACCGGAAACCACGGAAACGTCAGGGCTTAAACATTAAACGAGGAGCCGCAGCCGCAGGTGCTCTTCACGTTCGGGTTCTCGAACTTGAAACCGGCGCCTTCCAGGGTCTCGACGTAATCGACATGCGCTCCGCCAAGATACATGAGGGAAGTAGCGTCGACGTAAACCTTCAAACCTTCAAAATCGAAAACTTTGTCCATCATGCCCGCGCCGTTCTCAAAGGCCATGGAGTATTGAAATCCGGAGCAACCGCCGCCGACTACGGACAACCGCAATCCCGACGGGACCGGATTCTGGGCGGTCATAATTTCTTTGACTTTGGCAACCGCGGCGGGGGTAAGGACGGGCGCGGTCTTGGGTTGAACGTCGGGTGTGGTGGTGGTCGCCATCGGTTGATCTCCTTAAGGTGCTAGCTCATTATAACAAAGGCCGAAACCGGCTCGGCAAGGCTTTTCCGGGACCGGTCCTGTTTCCCAAACCTGCAATTTAGATGCTTTGGCCAGGCAAGAAGTCCCGCCCCCCTCTTGCCAAATGGGTCTATAATCGTGCGGAGTAGGAGCCGGTTCCGAACGCCAGCGGATGCCATGACAGTCTTCGCTGGAGCTGAAGGCGGCAACTTCGGGATGGGCTCGATCTCAGCTCCGAGGTGGCGTATGTCTCCAATGTTCGGGCTGCTTGTCGCGTGGGGTGTTCTGACCGGGATTCTCATTATCCTCCTGATCTATCGCAGCACCCTTACCATGCACGAGGACGATTCGATCTTCCTCCATGAAACCGAATCCCAGATGCACAAAGACCAGGTGGAAGTGATTTCCAAGATGCAAAAGCTCACACCGATCGTCAAGGTGCTCGGCGCCTTGTCGGGGGCGATGATCCTGGTCATTGCGGGATTATTCATCTACCAGGGTCTGACCGGCGCCACCACGCTGCAGTAACCAGGGGACTGCGGATTCGCGGGAGTCCTTGCCAAGGCCCGGCTCGGGGAGAACTTCGCCAGGGCAGCGGCGGTGTGCAGCCGCTCGCTGGCGAGCCTGTTTCCTGCGCGGAAAAATCCGTAACCAGAATATGAGTGCGTGAGCACTCAGTCATCCCTCCGGGACTTGAATTCTTTCTTCCACTTTCCCCAGCGCTGAAGCGCTGGGCTAAGCTCGGACGCCCCTCCGGGGCCGGATTCTCCAGCCTGGTTTAGGCGCTGGGGTCAGGCAGCCTTCGCCTTCAACGCCGCGATGTCGCCCAACAGCACTCTCTCGTGGCCTTCCGGGTTCACCTTTTCGTACACCTTGCGGATCACGCCTTTGGGATCGACTACGAAACTGGTGCGCTCCCAGAAGTTCATCCCTTTCCATTCCGCCTGGCCGATGCCGAGCGACTTCATGAGGCGGGCATCGGTGTCGGCTAGCAAGTCGATGGTAAAGGCGAACTTGTTGCAGAAATTCTTGTGCGAGGCCACGTCGTCGGCGCTCACTCCGATGACGCTAATTCCAGCGGCGTCGAAATCGGCCTTGGTCGCCGTAAACGACTTGCCCTGGATGGTGCAGCCCGGCGTGTCGTCTTTCGGATAGAAATAAACGACCAGCCAGTGTCCGGCGAAGTCGGAAAGTTCGATGGTCTTGCCGTCCTGATTGGGAAGCGAAAAATTCGGGAAGGGATTGCCAGCGGAAAGCATGAAAGTGTCCTTTCTAGGTTAGTGCTGTCAATGAGAAGTGAGAGGTCAGAGGTTAGAGGTCAGATTGCAGAGGTGAAAACCCCTGAAACAACAGTTCTTACCTCTGCAATCTGACCTCTGACCTCTCACCTCTGACCTGTTGTTAAGCGGCTTTCATCATTTTCCGGACACGTTTCTCCAACTCTTGCGGCGACACGTCTTCCTTGTGAGTCGCGATACCCCAGAGATGTCCGAACGGGTCCTGGATGAAGCCGGAGCGATCTCCGTAGAACTGGTCCTCGACCGGCTTCAGGATTTTCGCTCCCTCGGCAGTCGCTTGGGCGACGACTTTGTCGCAATCGGGGAGGTATACATACAGGCTCACCGGAGACGCGCCGATGCTCTCGGCACTGCGGTTGCCCATGCTGAGGTTTTCGTCGGCCAACATGATGCGCGAGTTGCCGATCTGCAACTCGGCGTGGCCGACGGAGCCGTCGGGACCATCCATGCGTACGAGTACGGTCGCTCCGAAAACCTTCTTGTAGTAGTCGATCGCCTTCGCGGCACCTTTAATGACGAGGTACGGCGTGACGGTATTGAATCCCTTGGGAAGGTAGTGGACTTTGCTCATAATTTTCTCCTCTGATGTTCCGCTCATGATGTTCCACTCGATGAGGTTGAGGGTTGAGGTTAGGGCGCGTTCGCGAGCCCCCACGGCCCACGCTGATGCTGATACCGATAAGGATATGAGAACACAAGTCGGGTGGAGGCTCAAGTCGCCCCCGATTTCCCTCTACATCAGAACTGATGGGAGATTGCGAGAACCGTGGAGGATTCGGATGATTTGGAGCGGCTTCTTCGCTGGATCGTGAACGATCAAGTACACCGAATAAGGCTGCACTGCCCAAAACCGGAGAGGCAGGAGAGTCAGATCTTTCCTCACACGACCAGCGAGTGGAGAGTCGGCCAAAAAGTTGCAGAATTGATTCTTCAAGCGTTGTCCTGGCTTATGAAGTTCCAAATCTCGAAGAGATCGCTGACAGCTTCCGGCGTTAACCGATACTTCTCCATCAGCCCTGCTGGTGACCGGATCGCTTTCGTTTTAGTTCGGCGAGCCTGGAACGAACTTCGTCGGGGCCGATCAATTCGCCGCGCTGCGCGCTGGCGTAGCCTTGGTCAATCTTGTCTCGAATCTCGGCGCGATTCGCGGCCAGCCAGGCTTCCTGTTCGTGGAGCATGGAGACTGCCTGCTCCACAAATTCGTCGACGGTTTCGTAGGGGCCGCGCTGGACGTCCTGTTTAACCAACTCCTCGAGTTCGGGCCGAAGGCGAATTTCCATGGGGGTATTCTAAATCACGCGGCCCTTCCAAACACATCGTAGGCTATCGCGCACCTTCCGCGAACTGATTGACCTCGGGAGGTACCTGGCTATCCGATCCCCAACTCTTTCGCCAGCGCCTTCCACTTGCCATCCACCAGCGCACGGGTCTTTGCGTCCATCACGATCTCGTCCGGCCAGGGACGACTGAAACCCTCGGTTGACCACTTGCGGGTGGCGTCGATGCCCATCTTCGATCCGTAGTTTGCGAGGCGGGCAGCGTGGTCGAGCGAATCTACTGGACCCATGGTGAACTGGATGTCGCGTTCGGGATCGATGTGGTTCAGCACTTTCAAGGTGACGTCGGCAATGTCCTGCACGTCCACGTCTTCATCGACCACGATGATGCACTTCGTGAACATGGCTTGGCCCAGCGACCAGATGGCGTTCATTACTTTGCGCGCTTGTCCGGGATAGGACTTGCGGATGGAGACTAGCATCAGATTGTGGAACACGCCTTCGATGGGCAGGTTGATGTCCACCAGCTCGGGGATGGTCAGCTTCATGAGCGGGAGGAAGATGCGCTCGACGGCTTTACCCATCCAGGCGTCTTCTTGCGGCGGCTTGCCGACTACGGTTGTCGCGTAGATTGGATCTTTTCTGTGGGTCACGCAGGTGACGTGGAAGACCGGGTACTCGTCTTCCAACGAGTAGAAGCCGGTGTGATCGCCGAAGGGGCCTTCGGTGCGGAGCTCGTCGAGGTTTACATAGCCTTCGAGGATGATCTCGGCGTGGGCAGGGACTTCCAGGTCGACGGTCTCGCATTTCACTAGCTCGACCGGTTTCTGGCGCAGGAATCCGGCGATGATGAACTCTTCTACGTCGGGCGGGGCGGGGACGATGGCGGAGAAGGCTAGGGCGGGCTCGGTGCCTATGGCCACGGCTACTTCCATTTTGCCGGTGGGGCGATCGCCGGCGGCTTGCATCGCTCCTCCTGATGACCTGGCCATGATGTCTACCGCGGCGGCGGCCGGGCTTTGCCCGGCTGGACGGGCGAGGTCGCCCGTCCCCACACGATCTTCAGCGGCGGCTTGGCGCAGGTGATCGCGGTAATGTTCCGCGGCAACTTTTTGTCTTTGCCAGTGCATGCCGGTGGTGCGCTCGTCGTAGATTTGCATGCGATACATGCCTACGTTGCGCTTGCCGGTTTTCGGGTCGCGCGTGATCACGCAGGGCAGGGTGATAAAGCGTCCGGCATCTTTGGGCCAGCATTGCAGGATGGGAAAATCCAGCAGCGAGAAATGGTCGCGCTGGATCACTTCTTTGCAGGGGCCGGTGGAGACGGTCTTGGGAAAGAACTTGCCCATCTCGGCTAGCATGGGCAGCATCTTCACTTTGTCGAGGAAGCCTTGCGGAAACTTCACGTCCATGAAGGCGCGAATGCGCTCGGCGATTTGGTCCAGGGAATCCACTTCGAGCGCTAGTTGCATGCGGCGGGCGGAACCGAACTGGTTGATCAGAAGATGCGTGCCGGGATAGCCTTTTACGTTCTCGAACAGCAGAGCTTTCCCGCCAACCGTTCCCTGCCGGTCTTCATTCTTACTTTTCGAAACCCGGTCGGTGATTTCCGCAATTTCCAAAATTGGATCGGCTTCGGTGCGGATACGTTTGAGTTCTCCGGCGCGGTCCAGCGCCTGGATCCAATCCCGCAGATCGTCGTAGGCCAAAATTCCTCCTGGAAGGACAGACGATTATATGACGCGGCTGACGGAAAGCTTTAACCATCTGTGGCGAACCCGATATACGGCTCGTCAGTTCCCAATACTTTTGTGATGGTCATACCCTTCCACATTTCGCGCTCTACGACTAGGATATGGAAATCAATTTTGCGGGATGCGAACTTGACCGAGGGACGAATGATCCTTTTTAGGGTAAACGGGAAAGAGAAGACGTTTGACGGCGACCCCGACATGCCTCTGCTCTGGTATCTGCGCGACGTGGCCGGGCTGACGGGAACGAAGTTCGGGTGCGGCATGGCGTTATGCGGCGCGTGTACCGTGCATCGGAATGGCGCGGCCATCCGCTCGTGCAGCACTCCCATGAAGGCGGTGGGGGGCGCCGAGATCACCACCATTGAAGGCATCGCGCCC
>JBGPFV010000076.1:0-9324 GCA_041483535.1 Terriglobia bacterium
ACTCCCGGCTCTTACCGATTTGTCGACGGTTCGGGCTTTTTGGGACGAGTCGGCGAATATGACAGTCTGCAACAGTCGGCGGGCGTGGATGCCACCACGGCGTATGTCTCACCACAGAACCACGTGACCATTATTTCCCGAGGCAATGTTCTGACCGGCGCCGATTATTCAGCCGCGTCCCAGCTCACCGTTGGCAAATACTTGCGGGCTGGCTTTGATACACGCAGTTTCGTTCAACAACAGGACAACTACCCCTTCTACGCAGGCGTCATGTCACCGGATCTCCTGCCCATCACGGGTCCCATCCCGTCCCATACTACGTTTGGAGTGACGAGAAGACTGGGCAATGCGTACGCGCAGCTCAAAGTGCCGAAGCTGCCGGTCCATCTGTTCGTGAAAGGGGGCTGGCAGGCGAGGAGCGGCGTAACGCAGCTCACTTACCTGGACGAGAACTCCACGCCCAACTGCGGCGAACTGTGTCACTTCACTTCTCGTTTCCAGCAGGTTAACTACACAACGCGAAATATTGCTGGAGGCGCGGATGTTGACCTGGGTCCGGTGCGGCTCACGTACCAACACCAATTCACTAAATTCAATGACCGGCTCACATTTCCCATCGGAATCTACGCCGGACCGTTTACGCCGGCGGATGAGCCGCCCCCTCCACCGGTACCCGTGCCACCTGCTGTTGCTGCCGGGAATTACTACCTGGATATTCCGTCTCCGAACCAGTCGTCGTCGGACAGCTTGAACTTGAACTGGACGGCTTCCCCTAAGCTCAGTTTCAACGGCAACGTGAACTACACACGCCTACGCAACACGTTAACCGGGAACCCGCAGAACGGGTTTGACTCGGACGAGACGCTGAACTGGCGTCCACTTGACCGCTTGCGGGTGACCGCCGACTACCATCAGCAGAACGTTATCAATAACTTCACGCCCTTCTACAATCTGTACGGCAATGTCTCGTACCACAACCATTGGGAAGGCGTGCGGTTGGATTACGAGCTGCCTAAAGGTTTCGATGTGGAAGCCCATTACAAGCGTAGCGGGATCACCCGCTCCAATGCTTCCCTGTGGCCGCAAGTCTACTCTTTTAGCAACACAGACTTGCTGACCGTGGTGCCTTCTTCATCCAGCAACACTACGGGACTGGCGTTGCGTTATCGCGATCGCGACCACTGGAGCGCGCGAGCCGGATATGAATGGACGGGAACGCACGATCCTGGATACTTGATCGTGCCGCAAAGCAACAACCGCGTTTTCGCAGATGTCTCACTTACACCTACTCAATGGCTGGTGTTCACGAACGACACCAGCATCATTGTGCAGAACGCCTTCTCAGCCGTTCCGCTCCCGAACACGCCAGGAAACTTCCAGCGGCGCAACCGCTTCTACACGGATACGGCGAGCGCCACGTTCCGGTTTGTGCCGTCCTGGAACTTGGGACTTGGATACTCCTATCAGCAGAATAATCTGACGACCTACATGGACTTTCAAAACGACAGCGGCGTCGGATATGTGGTGAACGAACCCGCTGTCCCCTACAAACAGATCAGCCAGACCTACTGGGGCGAGTCCACGTACACTGTCAAGCAACGTTTGGGCCTCAATCTCAGGCTCACCTATAACTCGGCTCGCAGCGGAATGCGGCCCGATGTGAATCCGAACGACGCCACTTTATTGGGCAACGCGTCCTTGATCCAGCAGGGCATTTTCGATCCGGTGCTGTTCCAGCAGGCGCTTGGCAATCTGCAACTGGGAGCGACTCAGGTCTCGCAGGTGATCGTTCCCCAATGGATCGGGCAATCGAAAGCCTACTACCTGTTTCCGCACAAGTTCGAGGGAGGGCTCATCTTCTATTACGGTGGGTACAGAGATTACTGGAACCCAAACTTGAATGGCGTCCTGCGCACCTTCAATGTTTACGTTGGACGCTCGTGGTGACGAACACATGAGGATACGGAGGCGATAACACGATCTGGAACACACCTGACTTTCGTCCCAACGTGAACGGAAAGCTGCAGTCGTATTCAGTTTTCTTCGGGCGAGTCTGGTAGCGTCTCTGATGCAGAGGTCGTCGGCTACGGGACGGCGGGAGCCGCAATAACAGGCGCACTCGCGAGATAACGCCGCAGCGCATCCTTCCAATCCGGCATGTGGATGTTGTAGGCATGCAAGCTGTCCGGCGATAGAACGGAGTAGGCGGGCCGTCGTGCCGGGCGCGGAAATTCGGCGGTGGTCACGGGTCTGACTGCAGCCGGCAATCCGGATATGCGCACGATTTCGGTGGCGAACTCGTACCACGTGCAGTTGCCGGAATTGGTGGCGTGTACGATTCCGTGCGCGGACGCGCGGCAAAGTTTGATCAGAGCGGATGCGAGATCGCGCGTGAAGGTTGGGCTGCCACGCTGATCGTTCACCACGGAAATTTCAGGGCGGGTTGACGCCAGCTTCAGAATCGTTGCCGGAAAACACTTGCCTCCGTGCCCAAACAGCCAGGAAGTCCGGGCGATGCACACCTCGGGCAGAATCTCTAGAAGCCGCTCCTCGGCCCGGGCTTTACTCTCGCCATAAATGCTGGTCGGATTTCTGGCATCGCTGATTTGGTACGGCGAGCGTTTGCTGCCATCGAAAACGTAGTCCGTACTCACGAACAGCAACCGCGATCCGGCTTCTCGCGCAGCCTCGGCCACATTGACGGCGCCGTCAAAATTCACCGCGAAGGCGAGGTCGCGGTTGGACTCGCAGCCATCCACGTCGGTGTAGGCGGCTAGCAGAAGAATCCAGTCGGGACGGGAATCGCGCACCAGGTCGCGAACGCGCGCGTGGTCTCGCAGATCGGCATCTTTCGAAGAGAGCGCGGTCAACCGATCGCCACTCAGGTCGTTGCCGCTCAACTCTGGAACCAGTTCCTGGCCAAGCAGTCCGGAGGCTCCGAATAAGGTGACGCGCATGGGGGCATTGTAAATGGGAAGGCCGTGGGCGATGGAGCGACGGGCGTCTCGCCCGTCCAGCCGGGCGGGGACGCCCGGTTCTCCACCAGCGGCTTGGATCGACAGCAGCAACAATCACGCCGGCACGGCCTCTTCTCGTTTTTCCACAGCCTCGAAAGCCGCGCTCCTTCAATGCAAAACCGGAACCCGAGTTCCTCGGTAACCGAGCTACTCCGTCCCAGTCGATTGCGGGGTTCGTAACCGACGCCGCAGGGCGTGCAGGATGAGCGATCCGCTGATGCCGAAACAGACCACGGCGGCAAAGGCCACGAGATCCAGCGTGCGGCGCGTCATATGGAGGTAGTCCGCGAACAGCGACACCATGGCACAGAGAATGCCGAGGACGTTGAGCCAGAGGGGAGAATGAATCGGAAGATCCCGGCGAAACCAAACCTGGAGCAGCAGCGCGGCCAGCCCGATCGCGGCCACCACCACTAAAGCGACCGGGCTGAGAAAAGCATTGGGCCCGGTATAGATCACGACCAGCGCCAACGCCAGAAGAAGCAGACCGGAAGCGATCACGGTCCATCGGCGCGCGACTTTCGATTGGGACTGGGCCCCGGGATTCGTCACCGGGCGATCTCCTCGCCATTTCGCATATCGCCATTGTATCCGCCGGCCTTGAGTTCGGCGCGCAGCCGCCCGGGGTGAGCTAGCCCGGCACTGAAAGCGCTGCGGAGAAAGTCGGAGTCGATGGACAGCCCGTAAAGGGCATCTGATTTCAAAAAGTTTCATCATCGTTGAAGCGATGACCGGATACGAAGCCTCATTTTGTCCGCGGCCTTGGTTCCGCAGTCTGTGAAGGCATGCCCTGATTCAAATCGTACTTACACCACGGGGTGCTGGGCACTGCTCGGCATCCATTCCGCCGGACGATTCTCGCCGTGCGACATGGCGTAGAGAACCAGCTCCACCCGGCTCGAAATCCCAATCTTGTCGAAAATGCGCAACAGATATTTCTTGATGGTGTGTTCGCTCAGACCCAGTTCGTTGGCGACTCCGCGGTTGGTCAAGCCGTCGGCTACGAGAGCGACCACCTGCTCCTCGCGAGGCGTCAACAAAGACCTGCCGCTGGAGTTGACCACACGCAGCGTGGGCACCTCCGATAAAGCCTCCAGCGCGTAATTCATCTGCTGGCTATTGATCCAAACCTCTCCCCGGAAAACGCAGTGGATGCACTTGCACAGCATCGGAAAAGGAGTGTGGGTAAAAAGAAAAATGCCTCTCGCGCCCGCGCGCAAGGCACTCACCAGCAGTTCGCGGTCATCGTTTTCGGCCAGCAGTACGGGAGCGGTTTTGGGATACGAAACTCGCAACCAGCGCAGCAGACCCAAATCCCCCAGGTGGTTCCCTGCAATCAAAACCACGTCGGCTTGATTCGATTGCATGAAGTCGTGGAGAGCAGACGTCTCCAACGCGACCGCCGAAACATGAAGGTCCCGCCGGCTGTTCAGGGCCCGCGTCAAGAGTTGAGACTGAATGGGACTCGAATCGGCGACTACGACTTGCACCACTTCGGTTTCGACCGGCCCGGTTCCGGCGGACTGTTTTGCGGAGTGCGTGGTTTTCACGTCCCTATCATGCCCCAAAGCGCACGGACCGGCTGTAGGCCTCATCACACTCTGTTTGTGATGAATTCCGCCCTCGGTGTCTACTTTCGGAGGGTTACTCCGGTGCACCACGGTGGCGGCAGCGCTCGCCCGCTCGCGGTGTGCCCAGGGCGGGAAACCCGCTCCCAGCACCCGGTTGCCGCGTTCATCACCTTTCCGGTAGCCGCAACGTGCCCGGTACCGCAGTGGACAGTACTTTCCAAGTCTTGTTGTGCTCGGCACGCAGCGGTAGCTTCCGGCTAACAACTCAAATTCCCGAGTTGCTGAGTTCGCCGTTCAGAGCAACGGTGAGAGTCCGGAGATGAATGTATTTACTAAACAAATCGTTTTGGGGGCTGTGGGTATGCTCGTCCTACAGCTAGCCGTGGTCACCCCCGCTCAGGAGACTGTACCGTTGCCTGCTTCGGCGCCTGTGTCCTCTGCTCCGCCAGCCGGCAAGCTCGCGGCAGCGGAGAGCTCGCAGAGCCAGGACCGGCCGGGCACGGGAGGTTCCATCGACGGAGCGATCACACAGCCCGGGCAAGCGGGTGGCATGGGAGATCCTGCATTCGGAGGGGAACGCCACCCGCTTTACCGGCTTTCGAAGTCGGATACCGTGGACGTAAGTTTCACTTTTTCTCCCGACTTCAATCAGACCTTGACCGTGCAGCCCGACGGTTTCGTCGCACTGAAAGGTGCGGGAACGCTGTTGGCGGAAGGACTCACGGTCCCCCAGATGCAACAGGCGATCGTCTATGCCTACCGCGGCTTTCTGCACCAGCCGGAGGTCACTGTGACCTTAAAGGATTTTGACAAACCCTACTTCCTCGCATCGGGTGAGGTAGCGCGGCCAGGGAAGTATGAGCTGCGAGGGGATCTGACCGTCAATGAAGCGGTGGCGATTGCAGGCGGCTTCACGCAGCAGGCCCGTCATTCGCAGGTAGTTCTGTTCCGTCGGATTTCCGCGTACGTAGCCGAATCCCACGTGATTGACGCCAAGAAGATGCTGGATTCTCGCGATCTTCGCGAGGATTTCCACCTTCAGCCCGGTGACTTTATCTTTGTGCCGCAGAGCCGTATTTCAAAAATTCGCAGGTATGTTCCGACCAGCTCCATGAGCTGGTACATGAACCCAATGCAGTTTTAGCAGAAAGGAGTAGCAGCATTCACTGATTGCGTCTTCAAAATCTGGCGAGTTCCCATAAAGCCCGCTGGGTGTGATCGGCTTTGCTGTACGATCCATGTCCGCGGAATTGATTGGAAACTCGCACACCCTTCTTTCCCCCACGCCCCGCGAACTGGCGGCCACGCTGTTCCGGCATCCGCGACTCGTTGCTGCTTCTTTTGGGTTTGTACTGCTGGCGACGATGATCTTCGTCGTCTTCTCTGCACGATATGAATCGCACTTCAAGGTTCTGCTGCGCCGGGGCAGGTTCGACCCCGTTGTTTCTTCGCAACCCGCCAGCGCTATGGATTTCACTCGTCCTGACATTACCGAAGAAGAACTCAATTCCGAAGTAGAACTCCTGCGCGACGAAGATCTGTTGAAGCAGGTCGTGAAAACGGTGGGACTCGTTCCTGCCGGCACCCCGGATCGCGATCGCCCGGCCGAGATCGAACACGCGGTTCGCAAGCTGGCGCGCGGCTTGGATGTCGGCGCCCTGAAGAAGTCGAACCTTATTCAGGTCCGTTACCAGGACACCGATCCGGAGCGAGCCGCCCGCATCCTGGCAGCGCTTTCCACCCTCTACGTGCAAAGGCACACGAAACTCCAGCGCCCACCGGGAGAGATTCAGTTCTTCGAGCAGCAGACGGCGGAATACGAAAAGAGGCTGCATCGGTCCGAAGTCGAACTGGTGCACTTTACCCGGGTTCGGGGCGTGGTGTCGGCGGCGCTGGAACGCGATATCGCGCTGCAGAAGCTGGGCGAAGCGGACGCGGCTTACCGCCAGATCGATCAGGATCGCGTCGAGACCGAGCGCCGGGTTGCGTCGCTCGGCGAACAGCTCAAGTCGTTTCCCTCCCGCTCGGTCACCCTCAAGCGCTGGGCCGATAATCCGGAGGTTCTCGAAAAGATGAAAACCCACTTGCTGGAGCTCCAGCTCAAGCGCACCGAGCTCCTCAGCCGGTTTGAACCGTCCTACCGGCTGGTGCAGGAAGTGGAACAGGAAATCGCCGACACCCGCGCGTCGATTGCCGCCGAAGCGCTCACCCCGGTGCGCGACGAAACCAGCGACAAAGATCCCAACTACGAGTGGGCTCGCATGGAAATGGAGAAGGCTCAGGTGCAGAGGGACGGCTTGCGGGCCCGGCAATCGGACGCTGCCGCCCAGGTTGCCTCCCTGCGCCAAGTGGCACAGCAGATGCAATCCGACTCGGTGGAGCAACAGGATTTGATGCGCACCGCCAAGGCCGAGGAAGACAACTACCTTCTCTACCTTCGCAAGCGCGAGGAGGCGCGCATCGGCGACGCGCTCGACGAACGTCGCATCCTAAACGTGGCCATCTTGGAACCGCCCGTGGCTCCGGCCCTGCCCGCGCATTCCGTGCTCCTCTATTTTCTGCTCGCTTTCGGACTCGCCATGGCGTTCAGCGTCGCCCTTGCCTTTACGACGGAGTACTTTGACCCGACGATTCGCACGCCCGATGAAGCCTGCGGCCTACTGAAAGTACCGGTGCTGGCCTGGCTGCCGACGCCCGAGCCCCTGATTCTGCGGCCCTCTCCCTTTCGCATTCGGCGGCCCAAGGTGGTGATCCCGTGAGCACCTTCCGCGAGCTTCTTGTCGACACATCCACGGCCACGGAACCGGGATTCGTTAGCCCGATTCGCGAGCACATCCCGCGCCCCGCTGCTTCTCCGGGAGTTTCGGTTCGCTCGGAGCAGATCCATGCGCTGGTTCAGCAACTTTTCTTCCGGCATGAAGCGGAACCCGTGCGGCACGTCGGATTTGCCGCGATAGAAGCCGGGGCGCCGACGTCGGCATTGTGCCTCGAAGTTGCTAAAGCTCTGGCCGAGGAAGACCGGTACGACGTCGGGCTCATCGACGCCTACCCGGACTCGGTGCCTCTGCAAGCCCAGCTGCAGATAGCGTCCCCCAGCCGCGCGGAAGCCAACTGGCCGATTGCACAACGGCTGTGGATGGTTCCTCGCCAGAGCTGGCTGCCGGAAGTGGGCGGGCGACGGATCACCGACCAGAACTTATCGCGGCTCCGCGACCTCACAACCGAGTTCGAGTTTTCCATTCTGTGGTGCGCTCCGGTTTCCTGGCTCACGGCCAGCATTGGACGGGCCTGCGACGGCCTGGTGCTGGTGCTGACCGCCAACAAAACAAGACGCCTGGTCGCAACTCAAATCAAGGATCAACTGACCAAGGCGCAAGTTCCTCTGCTCGGAACCGTCCTCGCGGAACGTCGTTTTCCTGTGCCGCAAGGCTTGTACCGGAGTTTGTGAACGCTATGAGCGAATTGACCACAAATCGACTATGGGAGACCGTACCCAAAGATTGCCCCTCGCAGTATGCCCGCATGATTCTTGGGACGTCTGCGATATCCCCTCCCAGGTTTGCACCGACGGCCGACGTCACCCCCACACGTCCAGTCCACACGATTGACGGAACCAGCACGAGACGCACTCAGGGGCAAACGCTCCCGCAACAACATCGAGCGCAACCTACCATTGATCGATTCACGGTTTGTGAGTTGGTGGCAGCCGACGTGATGATTCTCGTGATCGTGTGCGGCACCTTATCGCTGCTCTCTCCCGCTTGGGGCCTACCGTGGGCTTATCTGCCGATTTTTGCCGTTCTGGTAACGCTCTTCGGCTTCGGTGAAGGGCTCTACAAACGCGCCGGGGATCCGTCTCCCGCCGGGATCGTCCCAGCGCTGGCGAGGTCGACCCTGTTCGCGATCGTACTGGTCTTCATCGCTTCGTGGGACGGAATGCGTCCTCTCGCCGCCGCCAGAATATTTGCCAGCAATCTGGCGGGCCTCGCTCTGTTGCGCCGGTTGAGGCAGATGGTATGGAAGCGGCGGCGGCGCGAAACAGAGTCGCGCAAGATCCTCATCGTGGGCGGCGGTCCGGTCGCTCGCTCCCTCGCTCAGACGCTGCGCAACGATCCGCTTCACCGCGCAACCGTCTGCGGCTTTGTGGACGACGACTTGCCTCTTTCCCCGGTGGTATTGGGGCGAATCGCCGACCTGGACTGGCTGGCCCGCGCCGAATTCATCGATGAGATCATCCTTGCTATTCCCGGTCAGACCGCCCCGACGCGACTGGCGGCCGAGGTCGCGTTCCGGAATCACTTGGATATTCGCGCCGTCCCCGAGCTGCCCCCGGGCCCGTGGCCCGGTTCAGGCATCGATCAGATCGGAGAAGTGCCGGTCGTCACCCTTCATCGCGAACCCTTGCCAAGCGCCGCATTGTTCCTCAAGCGCGTGCTGGATGTAACCGGCGCAGCCTTCGGTCTGGTGCTGGCCAGTCCTCTGATGGCGATCGTCGCTCTGTTCATCCGGCTGGACTCGCCCGGTCCGGTTGTCTATTCCGCGGAACGCACGGGCGCCAAGGGCCGCCGTTTCCGTTGCTACAAGTTTCGCTCCATGGTGACCAATGCCGAACACCTCAAGGAAGAGTTGCGCGAGCGCAACCAGCGAGAAGGCCCGATTTTCAAGATTGACGACGATCCCAGAGTCACCCGCGTCGGCCGCTTCATCCGCCGCTACAGCCTCGACGAACTCCCTCA
>JBGPFV010000077.1:0-9261 GCA_041483535.1 Terriglobia bacterium
ACTTATTTCGCACTGGCGGCAAGTTACTTCACCGAGGTGCGGATGGTGGCGGTGGTCGGCGAAGACTTTACCCCCGAACACGAAGCCGTGCTGAAAAAACGCGGTGTCGACACACGCGGCATCGAGCGGATCGAGGGGAAGACCTTCCGCTGGGGCGGACAGTATGTCGACAACCTGAACGAAGCCAAGACCGACTTCACGGAACTGAATGTGTTCGAGAAGTTCCAGCCGCGCATTCCCAAAGAGTATTCCGATACGCAGTTTCTGTTCCTGGCCAACATTCACCCCACCCTGCAATCGGCAGTGCGCTTAGAGATGGAGGATGTGCGTTTGACGGGCGGCGACACCATGAATTTCTGGATTAAGGGCACGCCCCGAGAATTGGCCGAAACCTTGAAACTGGTGAACGTTCTCCTGATCAACGATACCGAGACCAAGATGCTGGCCGGGGAGAAGAATCTTCCGCGCGCGGCCAGAAAAGTTATTTCCATGGGGCCGAACGCGCTGGTGGTAAAGCATGGCGAATACGGATCCACCATCTTTTTTCGCGAGGGAGCTTTCGGCATCGGGTCGCATCCTTTTCGCGCGCCCGCGTTGCCCATTGAAGAAGTCATAGATCCCACCGGCGCCGGCGATTCGTTTGCCGGCGGATTTATGGGATACATCGCGTCGCAGGGCGACGGCGGTATCAGTCGCGAGGTGCTGAAGCGCGCCTTGTTTTACGGCGGGGTGATGGGATCGTTTGCCGTGGAACGTTTCGGGACGGAGCGGTTGCAGAATCTTACCCGCGGCGAAATTGAGGCGCGCTTTCAGCAGTTCCGCGAACTCACGCACCTGGAGTAGGACGATGACAGAGTTTGGTGGTGGAGAGCCGGGCGTCCCCGCCCGGCGGGACGGGCGAGACGCCCGTCGCTCCACCGGCAGCTGCCGGGCATGTTTTATCCTTAATTAGCCATGACCGATTCCACAGCGAGTGCAAAGTGACGGCTACGACAGCCGCCGTTCCCGACCGCAGCGCGGCCCGCGTGGCCGGAATCGCTGTCCTCGTATCTCTGTTTTCTTTTCTCTACTACTTTCAACGGGGCGATCTTCTGCTCTATGGCGACGCGGTCGCACACATTAACATCGCCCGGCGCGTGTTCGATTCGCAAACGCCCGGTCTGCTGCAATTGGGGACAGTCTGGCTGCCGCTGCCTCATCTGCTGATGATCCCGTTCCTCTGGTCTGATTCAATGTGGCAGAGCGGTGCGGGCGGCTCGATTCCCTCGATGATCGCCTACGTGCTCGGGGTCGTGGGGATATTCCGCCTGGTGCGCGGCCTGCTGCAAGCCGGTCTTCTCGCGGAACCGGGCACGAAACCAGATACGAACTTGGCAGCTCGCGTGGGCGCATGGGCCGCGGCATTTGCTTATGGAGCGAATCCGAACCTGATCTACATGCAGGCGACGGCCATGACCGAGTCCATCTATCTGGCGCTGTTTATCTGGGCCGTCGTGTACTTTGCGGAATTTGTTCGGAGCCTGCGAATTAACGAAGGCGAGGCCGGAGGACGACAGACGCAGGGGGCACGCTCTCCCCTGGTGCGTTGTGCTTGCTGTCTGGCGGGCGCGGAACTCACGCGCTACGACGCCTGGTTTCTGGCGGGTGCGATGGGAGCGGCGGTAGTCGTCATCGTGCTTCGGCGATGGCAGAATAGCGGCTCCGGCGGTCGCCCCTTGTGGCGCGCTGCCGTGAAGTTCCTCGGGGGCATCGCGGTGGTTCCGGTCCTGTGGCTGGTCTACAACGCTGTGGTGTATGGCAACGCGCTGGAGTTTGCCAACGGTTCGTACTCGGCGAAGGCCATTGAACAGCGTGTAGGCGCGCCCAATCCGGCGCTTCATAGCGCCCCAGTCGCAGCCCTCTATTTCTTGAAATCGGCGCAGTTGAGTATGGCGGAGGGAAACTGGGGCCGGTTCTGGCTGGCGGCGGCCCTGGTGGCCGTGGCCATCGGAGCCTGGAAACTGCGGGCGCAATCGGCGTCCATGCTGTTGCTGTGGATTCCCCTGGTTTTCTACGCGCTTTCGATTGCCTATGGCTCGGTGCCGATTCATGTCCACACCTGGTGGCCGTTTGCCACTTTCAATCAGCGCTACGGACTCCAGTTGCTGCCGATGTTCGCGGTTTCAACCGGAGTGCTGACGGCGTCTGTCTTTCTCCTGGGTGCGGGGGCGAGGCACGCCGGAAAACTAGTTGCATTGCTGTTTGCGCTGATGTTGGTCAGTTACGCCTCGCTGTGGAGGGCGGGCCCTCAATGTTTGCAGGAAGCCCAGAGAAACTGGAGAATCCAGAGTCCTCTAAATTCCGCGGTGCAGCGGGCGCTTGCGGGATTACCGCCGAATTCGCGCTTCCTGATGGACCTCGGGGAACACGTGGGCGTCATGGAGCGAGCGGGCATTCCCCTCCGTCAGGTGGTGAATAGCGAAAATCACCGGGTGTGGAAGCGGCCGTCGGACCCCGAAGGCCTGTGGGAGCGCACGCTGGCCGATCCGCCGCGCTACGTGGATTTTGTGATTGCTTTCGATGGCGATGTGGTGGACCAACGCGTGAATCGCACCCACCTCACGTTGCTGACGGTAATTCACACCACCGGACAACCTCCTGCGCTTATCTACGCGGCGCGGAACACCCCGAATCAATCGCGTTAACCTTTCCTGGCCCGTAGCACGGAAAGCGCCGGATGGCGGTGTTAGAATTCGCTCCGGGTCCCCAGACCGCGCGCTTTTCGCGGGCGGGGGTGGTCGAAGCGGGGCGCTGCTATGAGCTCACTCCATCAGGTCATCGAACTGCTGCGCAATGAATTCGGCGCGGCGCTCGGTTCGACGCTGGCGCGTTTGCTATTGGCGGCGATCCTTGGCGGCGTCATCGGTCTGGAGCGGCAACTGCGGCACAAACCGGCGGGTCTGCGCACGAATATGTTCATCTGTTTCGGCGCGGCGATGTTTACGGTTCTATCCGACCAACTCGCGGGCAGCCTGGGAGGCGATCACACGCGCATCGCGGCGCAGATCATCCCCGGCATCGGCTTCATCGGTGCCGGCTCCATCCTGCATGCCAGGGCCTCGGTGACTGGCCTGACGACGGCGGCGACGCTGTTCGTGGTGGCCTCGGTCGGGATGGCGGCGGGTGGCGGCCTCTATCTGACCGCGATCTTCGCTACGGGCCTCATTTTGGTCGCGCTGGTGGTGCTGGGGGGGATGGAGCACGCCTTCTCGCTGAAGTCGCTGATTACGACCTACGAAGTGACGGGCCGCAATGTGGATGGGATGTTGCGGGAAGTCAACCGCCTGCTGGACGCCGAACAACTCACCATGCACAGCGTGCACATCGCGTCCGCCGACCCGGATTTCCGCATGGTGTTCTCGGTGGATTGCGCGCATGAACAGCAGAGTGTGTTTTCCATCCGGCTGCACGAAGCGACCGCGTTTGGCAGTGTAAAGGCTCTCGGGGTTACGGAACACGAATGAGCGCACCGCGGCAGCCGAGCACGAAAATTCCTTTTACCAAGGCGTCGGCTTGCGGCAACGATTTTCTGCTGGTCGACGGCGCGCACGTTTCCGGCGATCTGGGTGCGCTCACTCGCCGGTTGTGCGATCGCCGTCGCGGAGTGGGCGCCGATGGCCTGGAATGGCTCTTTCCGGATGCGGAAGCGGACGTGAATGCGCGTCTGATCAACGCGGATGGTTCGGAAGCCGAGATTTCCGGCAACGGCACGCGCTGTGTGGCGGCGGAAATTTGTTCGCGAGAAGGCAAAACGGAAGTTGTGGTTCGCACCGGCGCCGGACTGAAGACCTGCCGGCTCATAGAGCGGCAAGGTTCCACGTTTGAATTTGAAGCGGGGATGGGCAAGCCGGAGGTCGGCGGCGAGCTGGCGATTGAGACGGGTGGTGTGCGGATCGTCGGGATGAAAGTCTCAATGGGCAATCCACACTACGTAATTCTCGTGGAGAACTTTCAGGATGGATGGCAGCGGCAGGCGGCGCTGATCGGGTCGCTGCCGCAGTTTCCGCAGGGCACGAATGTGGAGTACGTGGCGCTGCGTGGCACGCATGAAATCGAGATCCGCCTGTTTGAGCGGGGCGTGGGAGAGACCGAGTCTTCCGGCACGGGATCGTGCGCGTCGGCGGTAGCCGCGATTGCGAGCGGACGGGTCGCTTCTCCGGTGACGGTGATTGCGCCCGGAGGAGCGCAGACGGTGCGCTGGGAGGAGCAAGTTTATCTGCGGGGACCGGCCACTCTGGTCTGCCGCGGAGAATTCTTCGTTTAGCAGTCCGCGTACGTGAGACTCGATCAGGGCATGCCTGCGGGTTTGCCGCCAGCGCACAGGCATCAAGCGCCTTTAGGTGCTGGATTGGGAACGCCGCGAGTCGCCACAGACTGTTAAGATCGAATCCCAATGGCATCCGCTTCCAAGAATTCGCGAATCAAGCCACGCGCGCTCCGTCCCGGCGACAAGGTGGGAATCGTTGCGCCCGCCTCGAACGTTAATCGGGAATTACTGCAGGCGGGCTGCGACGGTCTGCGCCGCGCCGGCTATGAGCCGTTTTATTTCGAGTCGATTCTGGAACGCGATCTGTACTTTGCCGGGCCGGTGGAGCGCCGGGCGCGGGAACTGGAAAACATGTTCGCGCGCAACGATGTCCGCGCCATTGTTTGCGCGCGCGGAGGATATGGATCGAACTACCTGCCGCTGATGCTGGATCCGAAGAAGATTGTTCCGCATTCCAAAATTCTGGTGGGCTACAGCGATATTACGACGCTGGTGTGTTGCATGGCCGACTCGGCGAACTTCGTGACCTTCCACGGCCCGATGGTGACCAAGGATTTCGCCGTGGCCGACGGCCTGGATTTGGAGTCGTGGCAGAACGCAGTGGGAGGAGCGGCGGAGTGGAGCATCGCGGAAGGCTCGGGAGCCAGGCCGCTGTTGCCGGGACAGGCGGAGGGAATCCTTTACGGCGGATGCCTCTCGATGCTGGTGGCGTCGCTGGGTACGCAACACGAGATTCGCACCACGGGCACGATCCTCTTCATGGAAGACGTTGCCACCAAGCCTTACCAGATCGACCGCATGTTGATGCAACTGAAACTGGCGGGCAAGCTGAAAGATGTGCGCGGCATTGTCTTCGGCGAAATGCTGGACTGCCGGCAGGGTCCGGATCAGGATTACACGCTGGAAGATGTGATTCTGCGGATTGTCGAAGACTTGCGGATTCCGGTGGCGTTCGGGCTGCGCTCGGGACACGTCTCGCGCGCGAACATCACGCTGCCGATTGGAGTGCGGGCGCGACTGACCGTGGACGATTCGGTGGACCTGCGGATTCTGGAAGCGGCGACGGTAAGGTGAGCAAGCCTCCAATGTGGACCTCCAATGACTAACCCCAAACACATTCACCTGATCGGCGTCTGCGGGACGGCGATGGCTTCGCTCGCCGGCATGCTGCAAGAGCGCGGCTTTCGCGTCACCGGCTCGGATGCGGCGGCGTATCCGCCGATGTCGACGTTTCTCGAATCCTTGGGAATTCCCGTGGCGCAGCCGTTTGCTCAGGGGAACCTTGATCCTCGGCCCGATCTGGTGGTTGTGGGGAACGCGCTTTCCCGGGGGAATGTGGAACTGGAGCGCGTGCTCGACGAGCGCATTCCGTTCTGTTCGCTGCCACAGATTCTGCACGATGAGTTCCTGGTAGGGAAAGACGTTCTGGTGGTTGCGGGAACGCACGGCAAGACGACTACGACGTCGATGCTGGCGTGGATCTTTGAGTCCGCTGGCCTTCAACCGTCCTTCCTGATCGGCGGTATTGCGGAGAATTTCGGCCGCAGCTTTGGGTTGGGCGAAGGCAAGCACTTCATCCTGGAAGGCGACGAGTACGACACTGCGTTCTTCGACAAGGGTCCGAAGTTCATGCACTACTTTCCAGATGCCGTGATTCTCACCTCGGTCGAATTCGACCACGCCGATATCTACAAAGATCTGGACGCGGTGGAGACGGCCTTCAAGCGCCTGGTGAATCTGGTTCCGCGACGTGGGCGCATTGTCGCCTTCGATTCGGGCGAGCGACATAGCGAAAGCATTGACCGCTGTCTGCAAAAAGCATTCTGCCCGGTCGAGCGTTACGGGGCTTTGGATTCGAGGGGCGATCGCGCGGGATGGAGAATTACGAATGTGAAGTTGAACGAGGAACGAACATCCTGGACGGTGCTGCGCGATGGAAAAGCCTGGGCGGATTTCGAATTCCCGCTCGGCGGAGAATACAACGTCTGGAACGCGACGGCCGCGGCGGCGCTGGCAGCGAATTATGGCATTGCGAAAGATGCGATAGCGAAGGCTCTCGAAACGTTTCGCAGCGTGAAGCGCAGGCTGGAAGTGAAGGCCGAGGTCCATGGAATCACCATCATCGACGATTTTGCACATCATCCAACGGCTATCGAGCAGACGATTCGGGCGTTGCGGGCGCGCTATCCGCAATCGCGGCTGTGGGTGGTGCTCGAGCCGCGCTCGAATACGATGCGTCGCAACGTACTGCAGGATGCGCTAGCCCGCAGCCTGGCGCTCGCCGATCAGGTCGTGGTCGCGGCCGTCTTCAAGTCGGAAGCGATTCCCGAGGCGGAACGCCTGGATCTGAATCGCGTGATCGACGAAATCCAGAAGCGCGGCAAGCAAGCGCGCATCCTCGCCGATGCCGATGCTATCGTGAACGCGATCGCGCCCGAACTGCGCGAGCGCGACGTGGTTGCCATTCTCTCCAATGGCGGATTCGGCGGCATCTATGAGAAGCTACCGCAACGGCTGCGCGCGCTCAGGGTGAAAGCGCTCGGGGCGCAGACGCTTGGGGTGAAGACCTAGGTGTTTCGCACCATTCTCATGCTGCTGTTCTGGGCCGCGGCGCTGCCGTTCGCGGCGCTGGTCGCAATTCCCTGGACGTATCTCACCAAAGACATCAGGCTTTTGTACAACAGCTGCATGTGGGCGGCATTCACCGGCGTGCGCATCGCGGGCGTGAAGGTGCGGACGCTCGGCCTCGAGAAAATCGATCCGGCACGAACCTACGTCTTCATGTCGAATCACATCTCCAATCTCGATCCGCCGCTCACGCTGCCGCTGATCCCGCGCCGCACTTCGGTGATGGTGAAGAAGGAATTGTTCAAGGTTCCAATTCTCGGCCGCATCATGTCGCTCGGATCACTCGTGCCTGTCGACCGTGGCAATCGCGATGCGGGCATCGCGGCGGTGCGCGACGCGCTCCGAGTCATCGAGCAGGGAATTAACATGACCATCTACGTGGAAGGTCACCGTTCGTTCGATGGCAAGTTGCTGCCGTTCAAAAAAGGCCCGTTCTATCTCGCCGAGGAGTGCAACGTTCCGGTCGTGCCGATCACGATTTCAGGGACGGAAGACTGCATGCCGAAAGCGCGGTTTGCGATTCGTCCGGGGATGGTGACGGTCGAATTTCACGATCCCATCGAACCCTCCGATTTCGGAGAGCGCGAATGCCTGATGGCCAAAGTGCGAGCGGCAATCAATGGCGGGCTTCCGGCGGAGATGCAGGAGTCGTCTTCGGCGGAGTGACTCAAATCACAGCTATCGGTGATGTAAAGCACTGTGGGGTGTGCCGGCGCAACCAACAATGGGTACGAGACACGGTGGTGCGGAGAGCCTTCTAACGCAAACCCAGCCGGAGGGCATCCGGGAGGTGATGTATGACCACCTTGACCTTTCTCGGAATCGTCATGGTTGCGCTGTTGGTAGCCGGAATCCTACTGTTCCGGTCTATTCCAGTCGTACGCGCGTATTTCACCTTTCGTGGCAAGCGGCTTATAACCTGTCCGGAAACGCACAAGACAGAAGCGATTGATGTGGCTGCGAGAGAAGCAGCCGCAACCGCGTTTTTCGGCGAGCCCACACTGCATTTGGACCGTTGCTCACGATGGCCCGAGCGCCAGGACTGCGGGCAAGAGTGCCTGCAGCAGGTCGAAACCGATCCGGAGAATTGCCTGCTATGGAATATCGTGGCGAACTGGTATGAAGGGCAACGCTGCGTTTATTGTCACAAACTTTTCGAGCGCATCCAGCACCTTGATCATCCACCAGCCTTGATGGGACTGGATCACACCACGGCAGAGTGGAAGCAGTTCCGGCCCGAGCAGCTTCCTGGGATCTTTGCCACGTCCAAGCCCGTCTGCTGGAACTGCCACATTGCCGAAACCTTCCGGCGTCAGCACCCAGAATTAGTGACCGATAGACAGCGCCAAGGTGCGTGAAGCGATCAGCCGCAGGCTTCCGGCGGAGATGCAGGAGTAGTAGGCAGCTAATTGCTTGGGTACCCCCCCATTTGGCGCAAAGTATTCAAAAATAAGGACTTAAGTGTAAAGTATTCCGGAATAAGGACTTAGGAGAGATTCTTCGCTTCGCTCAGGATTTCGGCAGCGGGCTAACGCCCGCTAATCGCCTCAACTTAGCCCGCATTTTCGCTTGCTCAGGGCTTCGACGGCGGGCTGACGCCCGCTGAACACGTTTCAACTTCTGTTGTCAAAGAGCGCCGACTGATGGAGCTGGGGCAGCTTCCGAGGTCCGTCTCCTGGGAGACGGGCGCACCTCGACCCTGGCACACAGGTCGATTCCATTGTCGCCGACGGGCAGTTAGGAGTCTGTGATGGTGCTCACGGGGTTTTTGTGATGAAAAAATAGTCAATGGCCCCGCCCTTCGCTTCGCGATAGGACGGGCCACCCACGGTTATCTAATCAGCCGGAAGCGAACGAAGTGGGCCCACGATCAAAACCCAACATATTCGGTTTTTCAGGCGCACCGGTCACGTACTTGGAGCCTGCCAATGGCACGACACCGGCGCGCAGCCATGTTATCGGGGTAATCTCGGGATTCAATGCTGACTCAGGATCGGTTGTAGTGCCGAAGGAGATAAGGCGGCAAGACATCAAACCCGAGGATCTCGAACGCGGGCGAATTCTCGAACAACAGGGACACATCTACAGACTTGTGGAGAAAAAGATCAATGGGAAACGAACAAACGAAATGGTGATGATGAACACCGGAATTGTGCGCAGCTACAGCATCGAGTCCGCACTGAAAATGATTTAGCTGCACCCAATCGGCCCGGTTGTTTCCGGAAACACTAACCCAAATTAGGCGGAGGGTGGCCCGTCCTATCGCGAAGCGAAGGGCGGGGCTCTTAGGCTGGATCGCGCCGCCGGACGGTGGGAAAGATTCCCTG